>DASTZZ010000102.1 GCA_035764005.1 Terriglobales bacterium | reverse complement strand
CGTAAGATCGCCCACTTCATGATGGGCGGAGAACCCGATCAACCTCAGCTCTTCGCTATGCGCGAGGAATTGATCCAAACGAACAAAGTGCGGCTAGTGCTTGCCGGGCACACGCACGCTCCTGAGGTGTGCCTGATTAAGAGTGACGAGTCCGGTGACCGCTTCTACATCAATACCGGAACATGGCGCGACGTCATCCCCTCAACGCCCGACCGGCGCACCTTCGGACGCATGCGCGCTCTCACGTACGTAACCCTGTATTCCAAATCGGAACACGACGACGGGTGCAAGTCGTTCGACTATTGGACAGGCTTTACGAAGGACTGGTAGAACAATCGTCGCCAAGTTAGCTTCTGAGGCTCTGGAAAGCTGCGTGAGCCACTTCAATGGTTCGTTTAATGTCAGCATCCGAATGTGCTGCGCTGAGAAATGCCGCTTCGAACTGGGAGGGTGGCAGATAGACTCCGCGCTCCAGCATTCCGCGATGGAATTGTGCGAAGGCGCTGGTATCGGATCGGCACGCATCTTCGTAATCCCGCACTTCGCCGTCCTGAAAAAACCACGTGAACATCGAACCTACCCGATTCGTTGTCACTGGAACGCCGTGCCTTTTGGCCTGATCAGCCACTCCTCGCACCAAGGTCTCGGACCTATTTTCCAGCGCAGCGTAAATCTGTTTTTCGTCGCGTTTCACCCGGCACAGGGTGGCGACGCCTGCTGCCATCGCGAGCGGATTGCCACTCAACGTGCCCGCCTGATACACGGGACCAAGGGGCGCGATCATGCGCATGATCTCTGCGCGCCCGCCGTAAGCTCCCACGGGAAGACCGCCGCCGATGATCTTTCCCAAAGTGGTAAGGTCCGGGACAATTCCGTAGAGCTCCTGCGCTCCTCCGTAAGCAAGACGAAAACCGGTCATGACTTCATCAAAAATCAGCAGTGCGCCAGAGGCTTGCGCGATTTCGCGCAGTCTCTGCAGATATCCAGGTCGGGGTGGAACACAACCCATGTTCCCGACCACTGGTTCGACAATGATTGCTGCAATCTGGTCGCGATAACGCGCAAAAGCCTCTTCTACAGCCCCGATCGAGTTGAACGGCAGCGCGAGAGTGAACTGCACCTGCTCTTCCAACACACCTGCCGATCCAGGAATGCCAAGAGTAGCTACTCCCGAACCGGCTTTCACCAGTAGCGAGTCAGCATGGCCGTGATAGCAGCCCTCAAACTTAACGATGTACTTGCGGCCCGTGAATGCGCGCGCCAGGCGAATCGCTGACATCGTGGCTTCGGTTCCTGAGCTGACGAAACGCATCATCTCGATCGAGGGGAATGCCTCCCGAACCAACTCGCCTAACTGACCCTCAGCGGCAGTCGACGCGCCGAAGCTGGTGCCGTTTTCCGCAACGCTCTTTACTGCTGCGACTACCTCGGGATCGGCATGGCCCAGGATCATTGGTCCCCAGGAACCGACGTAATCGATGCACTCATTAGCGTCGGCGTCCCACATGCGACTGCCCTTCGCGCGAACGATGATCGGCGGCTCCCCGCCAACCGCACGGAACGCCCGCACTGGCGAGTTCACGCCGCCTGGAAAAAGGCTTTCAAGGAGCTGATTCAAGCTCTTCGATTTCTGTGTAGTTCGAGTCATGCAAACAGCAGTATAGGGCTGAGATTGATCCGCTTTCCCTGTTAACATCAGAAGTAACCTGCTTGTCTATGTCCTCTTCGTCCATCCGTTTCGGTTTGCCAAAGGAATTAGCCGACGAGATCGACTCCCTTGTGGGTCCGCGCAAAAGAAGCTTATTCGTGTGCGAAGCCATCCGCGAGAAGCTGCATCAGCGTGACCGAATGGAGAATATTTGCAAGTCGCTGGCTGAGGCCGCTGGCGGGACCGCATCTCGTGCTCAACGCAGGAAAGCAAAAATCCGGGCACGCTGAAAGCCAGGACAACGGAAAGGTACAGTTTTGAATTCTTCTATCCGCAATATCGCCATCATCGCGCACGTTGATCACGGCAAGACGACTTTGGTCGATGCCATGCTTCGCCAGAGCGGCGCATTTCGCTCGAACGAAGTCGTAGCCGAGCGCGTGATGGACTCAAACGAGCTCGAACGCGAGCGCGGCATCACGATCCTGGCCAAGAACACCGCGATCTTCTATCACGATGTAAAGTTCAACATTGTTGATACTCCCGGCCACAGCGACTTCGGCGGCGAGGTTGAACGCGCGCTGAAGATGGTCGACGGCGTAATGCTGCTGGTCGATGCCAGTGAAGGACCGCTGCCGCAAACGCGATACGTACTCAGCAAGGCTCTTGAGGCCGGACTCCCGCCGGTGCTGGTGATCAACAAAATCGATCGTCCCGACGCTCGGGCTCAAGAAGTGCTAAATGAGGTCTACGACCTGTTCATCGATCTTGACGCCAAGGAAGACCAGCTCGGATTTCCGGTTCTTTACACGAATGCCAAATTGGGAACGGCATCGATCAGCACTGACGTGGCAGGACGCGATCTGCAGCCGCTGTTCGATGCCATTCTGGAACACATTCCGGTCCCAAAAGGCGATGCTGACGGTCCGCTGCAAATCCAGGTAGCGAATCTCGACTATAGCGACTATCTGGGACGCCTCGCAATTGCACGGGTGTTCAACGGCGCGCTGAAAAACGGAGAAGAGGTCGGGATCGCGAAGCGCGATGGAACGATCCAGCCGGTAAAGATCACGAAATTGTTCTCGTTTAGCGGCCTCAAGCGCGTCGATATCGACAAAACCGAACTCGGCGACATCGTTGCCATTGCAGGAGTCACCGGGATCACGATCGGGGAGACGATTACAGGAATCGAGTCGCCTGCGCCGCTGCCGCCGATCGTGATTGACGAACCGACGATCGCCATGCAGTTCACCGTGAATACGTCTCCATTCGCCGGACGAGAAGGTCAATACGTCACCTCGCGCAACCTGCGTGAGCGTCTCGAAAAGGAACTGCTCACTAACGTGAGCCTCAAAGTGGAAGAGACCGCAAATACCGACAGCTTCAAGGTAATGGGTCGCGGCGAGCTGCAGCTATCGATCCTGATTGAGACAATGCGACGCGAAGGCTACGAACTCATGGTCGGCAAACCGGAGATCGTCACGCGCAAGATCGAGGGCAAGCTGATGGAACCGGTCGAACACCTGAGTATCGACATCCCTGAAAATTTCGTCGGAGTCGTCATCGAGAAGCTCGGCCCGCGCAAGGGAGAGATGACCAAGATGCACAATCATGGCTACGGACGAGTGCGCCTCGAATTTCGCGTGCCCAGCCGTGGTCTGATCGGCCTGCGGAGCGAGTTGCTCACCGACACCCGCGGCACCATCGTCATGAACTCGTTGTTCGATGGTTACACGGAATATCAGGGCGAGATTCCGCAGCGAATAACAGGAGCACTGGTCGCCGATCGTCCCGGCGTTGCGACCGCCTACGCACTTTTCAACCTGCAGGAGCGAGGCGAACTTTTTGTCGGACCCAGTACCGACGTTTATGAAGGCATGATCATCGGCGAGAACGCCCGCGACGTTGATCTCGACGTGAATGTCGTACGCGAGAAGAAGCTGACCAATATGCGCGCATCGACCGCCGATGAAGCGATTCGGCTGGTGCCCTTCAAAGCCTTGAATCTCGAGCAGGCAATCGAATTCATTTCTGATGACGAGTTCGTCGAGGTGACGCCGAAAACATTGCGTCTTCGAAAGAAAATCCTTCACGCCAATCGTCGACCGAAGCGCGGCGCGCAACTAGTAGGGGCGGAAAAGGACTAGCTGCGTCGAGCCCGGCGCACAGTCGGAATCTACTGAGTGTCGATCCGGATATTCAGCGTGATGTTGTTTCGGTTATCGAACGAACTGATCGTCTTCGTTGAACTCTTTTGTCCTCGATAGTCGGCGTAGATCTCGTAATCGACATTCTGCGACAGTCCGTGAAAGCGATAGCCGCCGTCCTTTTCGGTAATAAAGCTCTTGATGGTGAGTGTCTTCGTGTTTTTGAGGTAAACGATGGCTTCGGACAGCGGGGAATCGGACTTAGTGAGTACCTGGCCGGTGACGTTCCGTCCCTGATCACCATTCTTGTCGGCCACCCCATACGATTGCGCGATACCGGTGCCTACAAGAGCTGCGAACACCAGAGTCGCCGCCAAGATGAATTTAGGCTTCATACGTCACCTCAAAGGGAGAGTGTCACCTCTATTCTATGCAGACCTGCTTGGCCAGTGAAAGTCGCGCGCAATCGGACGTGTAGAATCAGCAGCTTACGGGGCAGGATCCCTCAGCGAGCTCGGGTTCCTCGGCCGATCGCGGGGAGGGCCCCACAGCGGATGTTCTCACGTACGCAATGATGAAAAGGATTCCCAGGAGCAGGTCGATCGTGGCTGCAACTGTGATTGAAGCCTCAACGCGCTGCTTTGCGAATAATACGTACACTGCAAGGACGAAGGCGAACTTCTCGATCGTGCCCACCAGCATTACGCCGCGATAGCGGGCAGGATCACTGGCGATAATGAGGAACAGAATCTGCCATGCGAGCGCAACGCCGATAAACCCATAGAAGTACTCTGGGTGAGTAATCGCCGGCGGATGCTGGGCACCGATGAACTTCTCCAGAAAGTAAAGCGGAGACAGCACGACGATTCCCCAAATGCCAGCGAGCAAGAACGTCCAACGCGCGAATTTCATACGCTTATAGAGCTTTGAACTGGGTGCTTCGATTCCCAAGAAGATAAAATACTGGTAGCAGATGTCGTTCACCGAACAATATGACGTGGTTGTAGTCGGGGCCGGACACGCCGGATGCGAAGCCGCCATGGCCGGTGCCCGGATGGGCCTCAAGACCGCCCTGTTCACCTTGAACGTCGATCTCATCGCGCAAATGTCGTGCAATCCCGCCGTGGGAGGAATCGCCAAAGGACATCTGGTCCGTGAAGTCGATGCGCTTGGCGGAATTATGGGTGAAGTTACTGATGGTGTCGGGATCCAATTCCGCTTGCTCAATACTTCGCGCGGACCAGCCGTCTGGTCACCGCGCGCTCAGTGCGACAAACAGCAATACCGCTTGAAGATGCGCGAGGTGTTGGAAGGTCAACAGAATCTCTTCATCAAGCAAGCCGAAGTTGCCGAATTGATTGTCGAAGACGCGGTTCCCGAAAGCCGTGTTCCCCATCCTTCGCGATTTTCGAAGCATGGCGAGGAGCCTTGTCGCTCAACTCGCGTTGCAAGAGGCATAAAGCTACGCGACGGACGTGTGGTGCGAGCAGGAGCGGTAGTCATCACCACGGGCACGTTCCTAAACGGACTGATTCACTGCGGCGAACAGACTTATCCCGCGGGACGTTCGGGGGAACCGCCGTCACAGCTGCTCGGGGAATCACTGAAGCTCTTCGGCCTCCGCGGATGTCGGCTGAAGACGGGCACGCCGCCGCGGCTCGATGGCCGCACTATCGACTGGTCGCGCTTTCCTGTGCAGCCAGGCGATGACGACCCGACTCCGTTCAGCTTTCGCACGAAGACGATCGCGCAGAAGCAGGTCCCGTGCTACATCGCTTTCACCACAGAAGAGACGCACCGCATCATTCGCGAGAACGTGCATCGCTCGCCGATGTACTCGGGGCAGATTCAATCCATCGGTCCGCGCTATTGCCCGTCAATCGAAGACAAGATCGTAAAGTTTCCTGACAAGTTGCAGCACCAGCTCTTTCTTGAGCCCGAAGGACTGAACACGCACGAGATCTACGTAAACGGCATGTCGACGTCGATGCCCATCGACGTACAGCTCGCGATGATCAAGTCCATTCCGGGACTCGAAAGCGCAGAGATGCTGCGGCCTGGCTACGCCATCGAGTACGACTCGATCGATCCCACCGAACTCGAACGCACGCTGGAGACCAAGAAGATTTCGCGTCTTTTCCTGGCCGGCCAAATTAACGGAACCTCTGGTTACGAAGAGGCTGCGTGCCAGGGGATCATGGCGGGAATCAACGCTGCGCTAACAGTTAAAGGCGAGCCGCCATTCGTGCTCGATCGCACAGAAGGCTACACGGCGATTCTGATCGATGATCTCATCAGCAAAGGCACGAACGAACCGTATCGAATGTTCACTTCGCGCGCGGAGTTCCGCCTGCAACTGCGCATCGATAACGCTGATCGTCGGCTCACGCCATATGGTCGAAAGCTCGGCCTCATTTCAGACGAAGCCTGGCGCGATTATTTGGCAAAGCAAGAGCGTGCGTCCGCCATGCACAAGCTTCTCGTAACCACGAAGGCAAATACAGAGAAGCTTGCCCACATTGCGCCGGAGATTGTCGCATCGCTCGCAAATGCAGCGGGACAGACGTATGCGCAGCTACTGAAGCGCCCGGAGATCACCATCGAGATGTTCGCTCCAGCTCTGCAAGAACTCATGCCGACATTCTTCGAGGCGTGCGATTCGCCACCGTCGCAACATCTTTCCGCACAAGCGCGCAATGAATTGAAGTCTGTCGAAACGGAGATCAAGTACGCCGGATACCTCCAGCAGCAGGAGCGATCGATCGAGCGCCTGAAGAAAGCCGAAGAGCGCGCAATCCCAGAGTGGTTCGACTACTCGCAAGTCAGCGGGCTATCGCGAGAGATGAACGAAAAGCTCACGCGCGTGCGTCCGCGCACGCTTGGACACGCAATTCGCATTCCGGGAGTCACGCCGGCCGCTGTGTCGTTGATCAACGTGTACATTGAGATTCAGGGAAAAAGGCATTCAGCAGTCGGCAATCAGCAATTGGCTTAACCAGATAGCAAGAACGTTATCCTTTTTGCCGTCCGTGTGATCCGTTCAATCCGTGCCATCCGTGTCGTGTTTTGCCTTTCTTTAGTTGGCCGAATGCCGACTGCTAAGATTTACCCATGACATCCACCTCGCCGCTGGTCGGCGTGATCATGGGCAGTCGCAGCGACTATCAAATCCTTGAGCCCGCGATCGAAATTCTTCGCGATCTGCAGGTTTCCTTCGAGAAGCGTATCGTCTCCGCGCACCGCACTCCAGACTGGATGTTCGAATACGCATCGACCGCCGAAAAACGCGGACTGCAGGTGATTATCGCGGCCGCCGGAGGCGCTGCTCATCTTCCCGGAATGGTTGCATCAAAAACCATTCTTCCCGTTTTGGGAGTCCCGGTTCCTGCCACGCTGCTCAACGGCGTCGATTCTCTCCTCTCGATCGTGCAGATGCCCAAAGGAGTTCCAGTCGGCACACTCGCGATCGGACAGCCGGGCGCCGCAAATGCTGGACTCCTCGCGGCTTCGATATGTGCGCTCAAAGATGCTGAGCTACGAGAGCGAATTCGCGCGTGGCGTGCGGCGCGGCAGGCCGAAGTGCTCAAAATGGAGCTGCCTTCGTGAGCGCCATCCTTCCCGGCGCAACCATCGGCATTCTCGGAGGCGGTCAGCTCGGCCGCATGACGGCGATGGCAGCACGCTCGCTCGGATATCGTGTGCAGGTCCTTGATCCTGACCGCTCGTGTCCGGCGAGCTTTGTTGTCGATAGCTGTTTCACTGCCGCCTACAACGACGTGAATGCTGCTGCGCATCTGGCTCGCGGATCAGATGTAGTGACGCTTGAAATCGAGCAGATTGCGATTGCCAGTCTTGAGGAAGCTGCGCGCTATGCGCCGGTTCGTCCGGATGCCGCCGTGTTGAACATTGTGCAGGATCGCATTCGTCAAAAGCATTGGCTGCAAACGAGCGGATTCCCGATTGGGGAATGGCGTCCAGCGACCACCGCCTCCGAGATCACATCTGCAGTCGAGCAGTTTCACCGCGATTGCTTCATTAAATCTACTTCTGGGGGATACGACGGCCGCAGCCAGATCCGGGTGCAGCCGGCGAACGCGAACTCCGCCGAAGAGATGTGGAAGCTGCTAGGCTCTCGGGCTTGTGTTGTCGAACGCGCGCTGCCGCTCGATTCTGAAATCTCCATCTTGGTCGCACGACGGCCTGGAGGAGAGGCAACGGTCTACCCGCCGGCTCTAAATCATCACGAGAATCAGATTCTCGACTGGTCGGCGATTCCCGCTTCAGTTTCGAGCGAGTTGCACAAACGCGCAACCGATCTCGGCCTGCAAATCGCACAGCAGCTTCAAGTGGTAGGCCTGGTTGTGATTGAGATGTTCGTCCTCAAGGATGGCAAGCTGCTGGTGAACGAACTCGCGCCGCGGCCGCACAACAGCTATCACGCCAGCGAGCGCGCTTGCGTTACCAGCCAATTTGAGCAGGCGGTGCGATCGATTTGCGATCTGCCCCTCGGCGACCCTTCAGTGATCAAGCCTGCGGCAATATCGAACCTGCTTGGCGATGTATGGCTTGGACCGAAGCCGCCGGCCTTCGATCGCGCGCTGGCCATTCCCGGCGTACGCCTGCATCTGTATGAAAAGAGTGTTCCGCGGCCCGGACGCAAGATGGGTCACCTCTCCGCGATTGGCGATAGCGTTCAGCAAGCGGTCGATCGCGTGCTCCAAGCTCGAAGTGCGCTAAACAAGTAACCACCGGACACTCCTTCCGGTAACCTGAGTCCGCCGTAAACCTTATTGCCTCTCCGCAAACTTTCAGCAAACAATGGGTTATTCCGGTAAGAGGTCGAAATGAATAATCCCACCCTTGTAGTCTCGATTCCCGATGGAAGCTCCATCATTGTTGCGCGATGCTCAGCATGCCAACAAACATTTCCATTAACTCCGGCAGGAAGAATCGATCCGCTGGTTGGACAGCGCGAGGCAAAGCCAGCCTTCGAATTGCATGTAAAAGAGAAGCACAACTGGCGCGCCGATTCCAATCAGACGGCCGCACTCCGCCTTCGCGAAATGCTGAAAGATATCGATCCGGAATAGAGAGCTAACAAGTTTGCGAGGGAAGCATGTCGCAGTGCGTGAACTCGACGGCGACGCCCGTCGCTGCCCCTCGCGGAAAACGATCGACGCGAACTACAGTGGCTTCGCAAACCAGGCGGATATCCTTCCCAAAAGCGGAAAGAACAAACTGCAGAGTAAGTGTCGCTCCTTCGCTTGCGTCGAGTTCGGCATAGAAGAAAGCGCCTGTTGTGCTTAGATCGCGGAGGATCGCGAGGCGATCACGACAATTCAGGCTGGGGCAGCTCACGGAAGCGGGAACAGTTAGATGTACCCGCGATACTTTTCGTGCTTCGGGCAGCACAGACCGCATGATGTCGATAGCACGCTGACTTCGTTCGGGCACCACGCCCTCCTGCCGCATGCCCGTGAGTTGTGCAGTTGGTGTGCCATCCCTAAGTAGTTGATTTATCGAGAAAAGTACCCGTTTGGCTATTACCTTTTTGGGAACTTTTTGCCCACCCTAGTCCGGAACTAGGTGAAAAATTCCATTTAGGGACTGGCAGGCACTTCAGGTTCGCGCGCCACTTTTGGACGATGGCAAACTGCTCCACCAATTCTGAAAGGCTTTGAGCGCACGCTCGCATTGAATCCGGTGCCGCTCGCGTTTGTCACGCACTACCCTGCGCGTTTCATCATCTAACGAGGGCAGAAGATCGAAGGTGATATTTGCCGGCTGAAAGCTCTTCGCTTCCGCGTTGCAGATGTAATGCATTAACGATCCGAGAGCGCTCTCGCGAGGCGGCGCGATCGGGCGTTCATTCAGCACGAGTGTGACCGCATGAATGCCAGCCATCAGTCCTGCCGCGATCGATTCTGTATAGCCTTCCACCCCGCAGATTTGCCCAGCGAAGAAGACGTTTGCATGCTGCCTCATTTGCAGAGTTTCGCGCAGCAGTGCAGGAGCATTCAGATAAGTGTTGCGGTGAATCTGACCGTAGCGAAGAAAGCGCGCATTCTCGAGTCCGGGAATGAGGCGGAGCACTCGCGCCTGCCCGGCGAATTTCAAATGGTTCTGAAAGCCGACGAGATTATATGAGTCAGCCCGCAGGTTCTCGCTGCGCAGCTGTACGACCGCATACGGCGTCTTTCCCGTTCTGGGATCCTTCAGTCCGACCGGCTTCATGGGTCCGAAGCGTAGAGTATCCCGTCCACGGCGCGCGATCTCTTCGATGGGCAGACAGCCTTCGAAGTAGTTGAGCTTTTCCCATTCGTGTCCTTCGACTGATTGAGCGGCAATCAACGCATCGTAAAAGCGGTCGTATTCTTCTCTCGTGAAAGGACAATTGATGTAGTCGGCGGTGCCTTTGTCGTAGCGCGCAGCAAGGTACACCTTGGAATGATCGATGGAATCCGTTTCCACGACTGGGCTGATGGAGTCGTAGAAGTACAGATGTGTGCTTCCTGTCAGCCGGGCAATGTCCTGCGACAGAGCGTCTGACGTAAGCGGGCCGGTAGCGATGATCGTGATTCCGGCCTTGTCATCGATTCGCCGCACCTCCTCGCGCTGAACTTCAATAAGCGGCTCGCTGGCGATTACTTCCATCACCCGCTTAGAAAACTGTTCACGATCGACTGCCAGCGCGTGACCAGCCGGAACCGCGGTCGCATCAGCGCATTCGAGCAGCAGCGACCCCGCACGCCGCATCTCCTGCTTCAGCAGCCATGGCGCGGTATTTTCGCTCTCGCTCTTCAGCGAATTGGAGCAGACAAGCTCAGCAAAATCACCGGTCTGGTGGGCCGGCGTGGTCCGCAGCGGACGCATTTCATAAAGGACTACATGCACTCCTCGGCGTGCGCATTGCCACGCCGCTTCGCATCCCGCCAGTCCCGCGCCGACGATTTTGATGGGACGAGTCTCCATGTCTGCTTCGATTTTAGTGCCGAGAGCCTGCGATGTTTTGTATCCCACAACAGGTCATTCACTTGCTTTTAACCTGGCAGTGAAGAGACATTCACGATGAATGACTATCACTGAAAGCGATCCATGATTACTGAATCGGTCCGCGTCACAAATTGACACGTCCACTCTGTCTTTATTCAGCACACACTAGGAAGCGTCAATCGGGAGGAATGAAATGAAATTGTTGCTTCGCAGTGGCATGGCATGTCTGCTCTCGGGCGGGATGTTGATGGGGCAGGGCGCCGGCACAGCCCAGAGTGCGACGAGCGCAAAAACGAGGACGACCCGCCCACCGGCACGTCGTCGTGCAGGCGTCACGGCAAGCGAGGCTTCGGTCGCATCGCAGCTGCAGGAGCTGCGCGATATGCTCGCCTCGCAGCAGCGGCAGATTCAGCAGCTGCAAACTCAGCTCGCCGCTCGCGACCAGCAAATCCAACAGGCGCAGCAATCCGCCGCGGACGCAAACGCCAAAGCCACGGAAGCCGCCTCGAAAGCCACCGAAGCGCAGACTGCGAACAACGACGCGAATACTCAAGTGGCTAGTCTGAAAGAAACGGTCACCTCGCTGAAAGCTAATGATCAAAGCATCAGCGATTCGATTAAGTCAGAGCAGAGGAAGGTGAACGACGCCGTCGAGAGCCCCACAACGCTTCGCTTCAAAGGGATCACGATCAGTCCTACCGGCAGCTTCATTGCAGCGGAAACGATCTGGCGGCAGCGTGGTCTCGCGGCTGACGAAAACACGCCGTTCAGCTCTATTCCCTTCAACGGTACCCAAAATGGGAATTTGAGCGAATTCAACGCCAGCGGACGCCAGTCGCGGATTGCGCTGCTGGCCGAAGGCAAGGTCGGCGCCCTTACTCTGCGTGGATATTACGAATCCGATTGGCTCTCAGCCGGTACCACCTCGAACAACAATGAGAGCAACAGCTACACCAATCGTCAACGACAGATGTTCGCGCAAGTGCAATCGGAGAGCGGATGGATCTTCACTGGCGGTCAGATGTGGAGCCTCGCAACCGAAACCAAATCACTGCTCGACAATCGCTCCGAAAATCTTCCCATGACCGTCGATTCGCAGTACAACGCGGGCTTCACCTGGGAGCGTCAATATGGCGCACGCGTCGTAAAGGAGTTCGGCAAGAAAGCTGCAATTGGCTTCGCGGCGGAGCAGCCGCAGACGCTCACGGTTGGCGGTGGCGGGCTCAGTACGACCACCGGACCAGGCGTGGTTTATCAGCTTCCTGGAAACCTCGGCGGCTTGATGAACAATCAAGCCAATTACAGCTTCAACATCTCGCCTGATTTCGTCGCTAAAGCCGCTTTCGAACCCGGCTGGGGACATTACGAGATCTACGGCATTGCCCGCTTCTTCCGTGACCGCGTCTATCCGAACGCGGGAACCAAGAGCGCGGCTGGGGTCTTTAATTCAACGGCGACCGGCGGCGGAATCGGCGGCAACATTCGCGTGCCGACGTTCCACAAGAAGCTCGACGTTGGGCTGCACGTTCTCGCCGGAGCAGGCGTAGGCCGCTACGGTTCCAGCACATTGCCGGACGTAACCTTCAAACCCGATGGCACCTTCGAGCCGCTCCGCGGTGGTTCCGCTTTGGGAAGCCTCGAATTCCATGCTACTCCCAAGCTTGACCTGTTCACCTACTACGGCGGCGATTACGTCGGACGCGCTCTCTACACCGTCGGCACCACTCAGCTTGGATACGGTCGCCCGACGCTGGCTTCAACCGGCTGTTCCACCGAGGTTGCGCCCGCAGCAGGCGGCGCCTCCACCGCAATAGGACCGGCAAACTGCAGCCCCGACACGCGCGCCGTAAAGGAGCTCAGCCTCGGCTACTGGTACGACTTCTACAAAGGAAACCGAGGACGCCTCCGCCAGGCTGTGCAGTATTCGTATTTCACCAAGGACACCTGGCGCGGCACCGGAGGCTCTCCTACAGCGGTCGACAGCACGGTTTGGACTTCCTTCCGATATTACCTGCCATAGCTATTGCGGGCGCAAGCCGCCATTTGCCGGTGGACAGAGTCCACCGGCCTTTCAATTTTCGCTGCAGTTTCCCGCCTTCGTAGCTCCGCAGGATTTCAGAGTGACCGTTCTCAACTCCGGTGCTTTACTCTTAGACGAGCAATGAAAAAGACTCTCATCGTGTTGGTGTGGATGTTTTTTTGTACCGCGCTGCTTGCACAGAGCATCGCGACGATTTCCTCTGAAGCTTCCGAGTGGCCGAACTACGGTAACGATCCTGGCGGCATGCGTTATTCGCCGCTGACGCAGGTCAACCACGAGAATGTCAACAAGCTGCAGGTGGCGTGGACATTTCACACCGGTGACATCTCCGACGGCAAAGGAGAGCGGCGACGCAGCGGTTTCGAGAGCACGCCCATCATGGTGGACGGCACGCTCTACCTCACGACTCCGTTCAACCGCATCGTCGCCCTCGATCCCGTAACGGGAAAGCAGCGCTGGGCCTACGACCCGAAAATCGACCAGACCTGGCAATCAGGCGACGGGCTCACTAATCGCGGCGTCGCAACGTGGCTGGATAACGATTCAGTAGAGCGAGATAAAAACCAGAAATCGCCGACTGCGAAGCCATGCCGCAGACGCATTTTCGAGGCGACGATCGACGCGCGTCTGGTGGCCATCGATGCTGCAACCGGCAAAGCTTGCCCCGATTTCGGCAGCAACGGCGAAGTCACCCTGCGCGACGTTCCTGGATTCCACGCCGGCTGGTATCACCTGACCTCACCGCCAGCCGTGGTCGACGACGTCGTGATTGTCGGCTCAGCCATCGACGACAACACGCGCAACAACATGCCCAGCGGCGTAGTGCGAGCTTTCGACGTGCGCACCGGAAAATTGCGCTGGAGCTGGGATCCCATCCCGCCGAACACATCTGCAAATGCGAAGTGGAAGAGCGGCGCCGCCAACGCGTGGTCGATCATGACCGTCGATCCAGAACGTCATCTGATCTTCATTCCCACCGGCAGCGCCAGCCCCGACTTCTTTGGCGGTGAGCGTCCAGGCGACAACAAGTGGGCGAACTCGATCGTGGCACTGCGCGCCGAGACCGGGGAATTCGTCTGGGGATTCCAACTCGTGCATCACGATCTCTGGGACTACGACGTCGCCTCGCCGCCGCTGCTGACCACCATAGAACACGATGGCAAGAAAGTGCCGGCAGTCATCATTGGTGACAAGACCGGATTCCTTTTCGTGCTCGATCGCGATACCGGAAAACCGGTCTTCCCAGTCGAAGAGCGCCCAGTTCCAAAGAGCGACATTCCCGGCGAGGCCGCTTCGCCAACCCAGCCGTCTCCTGTGGCCCCGCCGCCGCTCGTGAAACAGAAGTACTCGGCCGACGACGCCTGGGGGATCAACGCGGAAGAGCGCGAGGCGTGCCGAAAGCAACTGGGAAGCCTGCGCCTGGATGGCATCTTCACCCCGCCGAGCGTCAACGGAATTCTGGCTGTGCCAGGCAATATCGGCGGCATGAATTGGAGCGGCTACGCCTTTGATCCGAACGCGGGCGTGCTGTTCGCGAACGTCAATAATCTGCCCTTCAAAGTGCGCTTGATACCCCGTGCGGATTTCGACGCGCGCGGCAAGCGAACCAACGAGCGCATCTCGGAACAGGGCGAATACGGATCCCAAATCGGCGCGCCCTACGCGATGTTTCGTCGTCCAATGTTCTCGCCGAAATCCATTCCATGCATTCCACCGCCCTGGGGCATGCTCACCGCCGTCGACATGGTACGCGGCACGATCAAGTGGCAAGTCCCACTCGGCTCCATGAACCCAGCCTTGCCGCCAGGAGACATCACGCTCGGTGGTCCCATCGTGACCGCGGGCAAATTGGTATTTGTTGCCGGAACCGCCTTCGATCCGTACCTCCGCGCGTTCGACACCGAAACCGGCAAGGAACTTTGGAAGGCACAGTTGCCTGCTCCAGGACACGCCACCCCGATGACCTACCAAATCGGAGGAAAGCAGTACGTCGTAATCGCAGCCGGCGGGCATGCGAAGATCGATGGAGAAAAGTTGAGCGACGCGCTGGTCGCCTTCGCGCTTCCCTGAGTTCCTGAATCGTGAAGCGGCTGGACAAACCGCAGAACAAAACGAGGGAAGCCCAAATTGTTGTCCTCCACTTGTTCCTATGGATCTTTTTTTAGCGTGAGGCGCACCCATTCACTGCCCTTGTGATGGTGCAGGTTGAGGAGCACTGCATGCGCGCGATCTCGCATCCAATGTCATAGAACGCAAACACTTGCCATGCTGCTCCGATCCATGAACTGGAAACGACCTCTAGCGTTCGCGGTGCTCACGTGCGCCGGGATCGGCGCCACTGTGGCCGAGGTCGACAAGCACAACGCCAGGAGCCCAGGCACTGAAGAGCGGCGTCTCATCATCCGTTCCGGGACGCTCTTCACCAAGGACGGAGTGCCCATTAACCTCTCCAGCTTCGATTCCGAAATCGAATCAGGGAAGCCCGCTCAGGCAGGCGCCAACCGTGGGCCAAAGCAGATCGAAGATGTAATTGTGCGCTCCGGCAGCGCCTTCATTCGCGCGCAAGATTTGAGCAAGCTGCTGAAGACTCACATAAAGAACGACAAGCTGAACGACCTTGCGTTGGAAACCGAGGGAGACGAGATCAAAATTTCCGGACGCCTAAAGAAGGCGATCCCTGTCCACTTCGAAATCAAGGGACCAGTCAGCCTTACGCCGGCCGGCCTCATCGATCTGCATGAGCAGTCGATGAAAGTCGACAAATTTCCGATGAAGGGCTTGGCGGACATGCTGGGCATGAATCCCGGCAACGTTGTAGGCAAGGATCCAAATAAAGGTCTGCAAGCTACGAAGAATGACATCCTTATGGACCCCGCGGAGCTGTGGGGAATGTCGGTTCACGGCAAGCTTACCACCGTCAAAGTCGTGAACAACGGATTGATGCTCGTCTATGGCAGCCCGCCAACTCGCGAAAGGAAGACAGCCCACCTCAGCCGCGGCAACTGAATGGCATTCGCCCAGTTACGCTTCGCGACTCGCGGCATTTGCTGCCCCTGCAGTAAGGAACTCTCTTTGCCCTACCCGCGTCATTTTTGCACTCTTGCGCATTTGCTCTTTATAACGAATTTCGATATCGTGCTTCGATATTTTTGAATGCCTGTCTGAGGTGCAGGACGGGACGAACCTGTGGCACGTCATTTCACCATAGCCGAAGATCGTTACCAGGACCTCTACTCTGGGCTCATTCGGCTGCACATTCTCCACCACGCCTGCGAAGAATCGATCTTCGGCCTGGGAATGATCGAAGAGTTGGGACGACACGGCTACAAACTGAGTGCAGGCACCATCTATCCCATGCTGCATCGCCTGGAGGTGAGCGGCCTGCTTCGCTCGCGGGAGGAACGAAACGGACGCAGGCGTCGCCGAATTTATCGTGCCACGCGCGCCGGAGAAAAGGCTTTGGCAGCGGCGAAGCAGAAAGTATGGGAGCTCTTCTCTGAACTGTTTGAGGATCAGCATGCAGGAAAGCGGACCGGCAGGGCGAGGCACAAACAATGAAGAAACAGATTGTTTTCGTCTCGCTGATTGTTTGGACAATCAGCCTCGCCGCTCAACAGGCGCCCGGGTCATCTCCGCCGAATTCCTTCACCTTGAGGCAAGCGGTCGAGTTCGCGCTTGGGCATTATCCGCAGGCACGCGCGGCTGCGCAGAAACTGATCGCGGCTCAAGCCGGAGTCAAACTTGCTCGGACTGATTACCTGCCGCATACCGACATGATGTGGCAATCGAATCGCGGCACTTACAACAACATCACCGGACAACTGCTGCCGCAAAGCGTTCTGCCATCGCTTTCAGGAACCGTTCTGCCGGACACTTCAGGACGGAGCGCTTGGAACACGGGAACTGGCGCTCTGCTCTCGTGGCAGCCTTTCGATTTTGGACTTCGCGCTGCCAACGTGAACGTTGCTCGCGCCGGAGAGCACGCCGCCGAAGCGCAACTGGAAGTCACGAAGTTGGACGTAGAGGCGAATGCCGCGAACGCGTTTCTCGAAGCGGCTGCGGCACAGCGGCTGACCCTTTCCGCGAAAGCCAATGTCGATCGCCGCGAGACTTTGGCCAAGTCCATTCATGTGCTCGTTGATAACCAGCTTCGTCCCGGAGCCGACGCCTCGCGTGCCGATGCCGAGCTTGCTGCGGCACGCACACAATTCCTGCGCGCGAAGCAGGCAGAACAAGATACGCTCATTCAACTGGCAGAGGCTCTCGGGATTGCAGGGCAGAATGTGGAAATCGCTCCAGGATCGCTCTCGATTGTGGCGCCCACTGTTCCCGTTACAGAACCGAACATAAAAATGAATCCTGCTGCCAGGTTCGCTTTCAGCGAGGTCGAGCAGAGCCAGGCGCGAGAGCACGCGCTCGATCGCAGCTACGTTCCGCAGTTCCGGCTCCAATCCGGCATTTCCGGACGCGGCAGTGGATTGAACAACACCGGCCAGTTTCTCGGAGGAGACAATGGACTGGTCCCTGATCGCTACAACTGGGCTCTCGGCATTACTGCGACATTTTCTCCGTTCGATATCTTCTCGCTTCGCGCTCGCAAACAAATCGAAGCCGCAAACGAACGCAGCGCGCGGGCAGCGTACGAAGGAACCGTTCAACAGCTCACCGCGGCAGAGCAGCGGGCAAGAACTTCGCTCGAAACTTCAATCGAAATTGCGAAAAATGCCGAGCTTGAGTTGTCCGCTGCGCAACAGAGCGACCGTCAGGCCGAAGCGAGGTACAAGTCCGGACTTGCAACTCTGGTCGAATTGGCGGATGCGCAGCAGTTACTCGTAAACGCGGAGAGTGAAGAGGCTGTTGCCAGGCTGAGCGTGTGGAGAGCGTTGCTGGCAACCGGCTTCGCTGCGGGTGATCTCACTTCATTTCTGGCAGACGCCGAAAAGGCATCGAGCGGTACGCAATAGAACTATGTGGCTCATTCGCACAGCGCTTCGCCGGCCCATCAGCACCGTCATCGTGGTGCTCGGATTTGCGCTGTGTTCGATTCTCGCCTTGTTGCGCACGCGCGTTGATATCTTTCCCGATTTGAACCTTCCTGTCATCTATGTTGCGCAGCCGTACGGAGGCATGAGTCCGCAGCAGATGGAAGGATTCATCTCGTATTACTACGAGTATCACTTCCTCTACATCAACGGTATCGAGAGCGTCGAGGCCAAGTCGATCCAAGGCAATGCGCTCCTGCGCCTCAGCTTCCATCCTGGAACGAACATGAGCGAGGCGCTGGCACAGACGATCTCATATGTGAATCGCGCGCGAGCGTTTATGCCGCCGGGCACGGTGTCGCCATTCGTGATTCGCTACGACGCCGGCACTTTGCCGGTGGGCTATCTCGTGTTCTCGTCGCCCTCGCGCACTTTAGGCGAAATTCAGGACCTGGCACTCAACCGCGTGCGTCCCATTTTTGCCACGCTGCCGGGAGTTTCCTCGCCACCGCCGTTCGGCGGCAATCAGCGCACGATCGTGATCAGCGTGCGTCCGGAGAAGCTCCACGCTTACGGGCTGTCACCGCAATCGGTCGTTCAAGCAGTGCTCTCCGGCAACAGCATTGAGCCGGCCGGGAACGCGAACATCGGACAGTACTCGGAGATGGTCACAACCGACACCACAGTTCGCCAGATTTCGGACCTGCTCGAGATCCCTCTGCGCACTGGACCAGGCGCTGCGGTGTATTTGCGCGATGTAGGAAGCGTCTCAGATTCTTCGGACATCCTTGCCGGATATGCGCTGCTCAATGACAAGCGCACTGTCTATATTCCCGTAACGAAACGTCCGGATGCTTCCACGCTCGACGTGGTGCGCGAGGTACGGGAGAGCCTGCCGCGATTCCAGTCGCTCGTGCCCGAAGACATCAAGATCAGCTATGAGTTCGATCAGTCGCAGTATGTGCGCGACGCCCTGTCGTCGGTGCTGCGCGAAGGCATTCTCGGCGCGATCCTTACCGGACTCACGCTGTTTCTTTTTCTGCGCGACTGGAGAAGTTCACTGATCGTGGTGATCACAATTCCTCTAGCGCTTCTGATCGCGGTGGTTGCGCTCTGGGCAGTGGGGCAGACGATCAACATCATGACGCTCGGCGGGCTGGCGCTCGCGATCGGCGTTCTCGTCGATGAAGGCACTGTCGCACTGGAAAACATCTACGTCCATTTTGCTGCAGAAGAGAACAAAGCGCGGGCCATTCTCGAAGCCAGCCGCGAGGTAGCGACCCCGAGATTTCTGGCAATGCTCAGCGTGCTCGCCGTCTTCGTCCCTTCATTTTTCATGGCCGGTGCCGCGCGAGCACTGTTCGTGCCGCTTTCTTTGGCGGTGGGCTTCTCGATGGCTGCTTCCTATTTGCTGTCGAGTTCGCTCGTGCCGGTACTCTCGAATTGGCTGCTCAAGCCCGAGCACGCGGAGCAGGGATCTACATCCGAAACGCGCTTCGAGCGTTTTCGTCAGAGATTCCTTCGCGTGTTGGACCGGGGACTGAGTAACCGCGCGCTTTTGCTTGGAATATATTCTGCGGCTTGCATTTTGTTGTTGGTTGTTACCGTTCCTTTGCTCCGACGCGAGATCTTCCCCTCTTCGGCAACAAACCAGTTCCGCTTGCGCATCGACGCCGCCGATGGCACGCGCGTTCCCGTTACGGAACAGCTTGCGCGCGAGGTGTTGAATGCGATTCATGAGGAAGCGGGCAATGCTGTCGATCTCACGCTGAGTTACGTGGGAACCCAGGGCTCGTCGTATCCGATCAACACGGTATTTCTGTGGACCGGCGGCCCACAGGAAGCGGTGATGAACGTTTCTTTGCGTCCCGAAAGCGGTATGTCCGTGCGCGATCTCGAACAGAAACTGCGAGCGCGCTTCGCGAAGCAGTTTCCCGGAACGCGTTTTTCGTTCGAACCCGGAGACCTGATTGGCCAGACCCTGAGCTTCGGCTCACCTACGGTCATCGATGTCGCGACCACCGGGCCGCAGTACAACGACGTGCTTGGCCACGCAGAAAAGCTACGCCAGGAATTGGCCAGGGTCGAGGAATTGCGCGATCTCGAATTTGCTGAACCGCTCCATGCTCCGACGATCGACGTCAACGTAAATCGTGTGCTTGCGGGTAAGTTGGGAACCACGGCCGATCAGGTCGGACAAGCTGTGGTCGCGGCGACCGCTTCGAGCCGGTTTGTCGCACCGAACTATTGGCGCGATCCCAGATCGGGAGTGAGCTATCAGGTCCAGGTGCAGATTCCGCAGCCGGAGATGACGTCGATCCAGGCCGTTCAGAACATTCCAGTGGCCAGTTCAACGGGAGCGCGTCCTCTGCTGAGCCAAGTCGCCAGCGTGCGTTCCAGCAGTGTGCCCGGCGAACTCGATCGCCAGAATGGCTTGTGGATGATCGTGCTCTCGGCTAACTTGGGAAGCGCCGATTTAGGCCGCGCAGCGCGTGACGTACAACGCGCCATTCAGCGGTCGGGCACTCCCCCCCGCGGAGTTACCGTGCAAGTGCGCGGACAGATCGCGGCCATGAATCAGATCTTCGGAAATCTGAGTGTCGGATTGGGAATCGCCATCCTTGTCATTCTGCTGTTGCTCGCGGCAAACTTTCAATCCCTGAGATTGGCATTTGTGGTGGTCTCGACAGTGCCAGCAGTGCTCGCGGGCGCCGCCTTGATGCTGCTGATTACAGGCACCAGCCTCAATCTCGAAAGCTTCATGGGAACAATCATGGCAATCGGCGTAGCCGTCGCGAATGCGATTTTGCTCGTGACATTTGCCGAGCAGAATCGCAGGAAAGATCAGGAAGCAAGCGCCGCTGCGAGGAATGCGGCGGGCGAGCGCTTGCGACCGGTACTGATGACTAGCTTGGCAATGATCACCGGTATGTTGCCGATGGCGCTGGGCATTGGACGAGGCAGCGCCGAGACGGCTCCGCTGGGCCGCGCAGTCATCGGTGGATTGATCGCGGCGACTGTGGCGACGTTGCTGGTTTTGCCCGCGGTATTCGGGAGCGCGCAACGGCGGACGTCGTTGGAGTCTGTGTCGCTTGATCCGGATGATCCAGCAAGTACATTCGGAGTGGAGAAATGAACGCCCAAGGACTTGAATACTGCGGACGACCTGTCATCCTGAAGGCCATCCTTTGGCCGAAGGATCTCCCGAGGTATTTCAGACTTAGTCGCCGCTGGTCAGGCTCCTTCACGAGGAACTCCACCGACATGGGCCGAAGAGCCTCGCAACTGCATTTTCAATCCGAAACATCGCGGGAGATCCTTCGCGCAACAGAAGCGCTTCAGGATGACAGTCTCTCTTTCTGTCACCACCGTTGCGAAACACTTCGTGAATTACGCGCTGTTGGAAAGCTCGCTGTCGCGAGCTTTACCTGCGCGTTGCTTCTCGGCTGCTCCGGCGGGAATTCCCAATCCAGGCCGCAGGCGTCGGCTCCGCCCACCGTGGTAGTCACGACCGTAAAATCGCAACTACTTCACACCACCATCGCGCTTCCTGCGCAGATCAAGGCATACGAATCGGTTGACGTATTCCCGAAAGAGTCCGGCTTCATTACGGCCATTCCGGTGGACCGCGGTTCGCGCGTGAAAGCCGGACAGCTTCTGGTAAAGCTCTCGGCTCCGGAACTGGTCGCGCAGCGCACGCAGGCGGAAGCGGCAGTGAATGCTGCGCAGTCGCAAGTGGTCGCAGCCAAGGCGAAGCTCGCTTCAGACCAGACGACCTATCTTCACTTGAAAAATGCAGCGCAAACGCCCGGAGTGGTGGCGGAGAACGACGTGGCCGTAGCGGAGCAGACCACTGCCTCCGATCAGGCGCAGGTGCAGGCTGCGCAGGAGAACGCCGTTGCCGCGCGACAGCGGCTCAAGAGCGTGAGCGAGCTGGAGTCTTACCTCGAAATTCGTGCGCCGTTTGACGCCGTTGTCACCGAACGCAATCTGCATCCCGGCGCGCTGGTTGGACCATCAACCGGAACTGGAGCGCCACCGATTCTGCGGCTTGAAAGCACCGGAAGAGCCCGGCTGGTGATCGATGTCCCGGAAGACTATGCCATCGGAATCCGAGACGGGCAGCAGGTGAACTTCACAGCGGATTCCATTCCGGGAAAGACCTTTCATGCGCCGATTGCGCGCATTTCGCACGCCATTGACGAGCGAACCAGAACTATGGCCGTGGAACTCGGCATCCAGAAAGAGCCGCAGCTAGTTCCCGGAATGTTCGTGACAGTGCAGTGGCAATCGCAGCGCACGGCTCCGACTCTGTTCGTACCGACAACCGCAATTGCTAACGACCTGCAGCGAACCTTCGTTGTTCGTGTGCAGAGCGGCAAAGTCGAATGGATCGACGTGAAACCGGGTGTCACATCGGGAAATTCCATCGAAGCATTCGGCGATCTGCAAGCCAATGACCTCGTCGCCGTCCGTGGAACCGACGAGCTGAAGCCGGGAACTCAAGTCAGCATTAAAGAACAGTGACAGCCGCGTCAGGCCTAGGCGAGCTTGAGGATGTACCACGCTCCTCAGCTCAGATTCAGCGGAAGTGAGTTTCTTGGGGGGCACCGAGGCTCCTCATGCCTCTCCGCTAATGCCTTCTCAACCTGTCATTCTGAGTCCGCCTTAGGCGGACGAAGAATCTCCCGCGATGTTTGAGACTTAAATTGCTGCCGGTAAGGCTCCTCGTCCATTCTCCGTACTCCCCGGTTTTTCGAAGCGCTGAGGTCGGTCCAGCTCCTCTTCGATCCATTCCCCGGCTTGTTGCTCGGCTGCTGCTTTCGCGCTTGATTATCCGCGTACTCGCCCGCGACTCCGTCGAAGTCCAGAATGGGAAGGGCGGGCTAGCCGCAGCAGAAGAACAGGGCGGATCAGGCTTCCCGCACTTTTCGATGGCACTACCCTTCCGGCAGCGGACAAAAATTGCCCTCAGAAAATCCCTCAGAGCCGACCGCGAAAGTCCTGTTGAAGCGAGCGCGATAGTTCTCCCAGGCGATGGCTGCGCTCAGTTCGACGAGCTCAAGCTCGGAAAAGCGGCTGCGAAGCGAGCGGAAAAGGTCGTCGGAAACATCGGCCGGTGTACGCGTGAGGGCCACCGCCAGCCGCAAAACTAATTTTTCGTCTCCGCTGAAGTTGGAGCTTTCTTCAAAACGTCTCAATTCAAGTAACTGTTCTTCGGTGACCCCTGTCTCTCTGCTCACGGCAGAGTGGAGATCGATTCAAAACGGACATCCAACCATGGCTGCAACCTTGAGTTGCACCAGCTCCTTCAATTTTGGGTCGACAGCTCCAGGCGAAGCGGTGTACTTGTTCATCCGCTCCGCAGCGTCGAGCAGCTTCGGCTCTGTGGCACGAATACGGGTTGAAAGCGGTACATGACCATACCGCCGCTTGGCGCGACGGAACGCGGCCAGAATGGAAGGCGATGCCTCGTGATCCTGAACACCCGGGGCGCGAGTTGCGGCTTCTGCTTTATCGAATGCTGAACTCTTCATGGCAGTCCGATTTTCACCTGCCGTGTCGCAAACCGCAATTGGGCGTTTATAAAGAAAATAGGGCGGATCAGGCTGTCCCTCGTTCTCCTCGTTCTCTTTCCACATGTACGAAAAGATTTCCGGGTTCAGCACGATTTCATTGTGTGGGGCTGGTCGCGATCTATGCGCAGCAATTCGTAGCCGGCAGGGACCATCTCTGGAGGCTGCGCTGTTCGATACGCCGGACTGCGATCTGCCGGATACAAGCAAGGCAGCGTTGAAGGTCAAGAGGAGAACGATTCTGGCGCTCACGCAGGAATTGTAGGTCGCCGGTGCCACGTCCTCACGCGGCTTTTATGTCCAGTGCTGGGACATGCCAGAGCGCTGTGTTCCCATCTGATCAGGACAGCTGTTTGCTCTTGACATCTCCTTTTATGGAGCCCGGCAATCAGGCCTGCAGGTTCATCTTCACTTCATGTTTAATTGCCAAAACAGGAACGTGAATTGATCGACATCATCCCCAATGGTTTGTGTGGCCGAGCGACCACCGGCGTGTCCGGCGATGAGCTCATACCGCAATAGCACAGGCCGATCCCCAGCAGTGACTCGTTGCATTGCTGCAGTCATTTTCCGCGCGTGGAGTGGAGCAACGCGGGTGTCCCCATCCCCTGTCATGAACAGTACGGCGGGATATTTCTTGTTTTCCTCCACGTGCTGGTAAGGAGAGTAGGCATAAAGGTACTTGAACTGCTCCGGATCTTGCGCTGTGCCATATTCGGAAACCCAGAATTGGGCCATCATGAATTTGTCATAGCGAAGCATGTCGAGAAGCGGATGCCAGCAAATGACGGCGCGGAACAGTTCTGGGTGTTGGGTCATGGCGGCTCCCACCAATAGCCCACCATTGCTGCCGCCTTCGATCGCGAGCCGCGTGGGATTCGTGTACTTATGCTCGATCAGCCATTGTGCAGCAGAGATGAAATCATCGAAGACGTTCTGCTTGTGATCCAGCATGCCCGCCCGATGCCACTCTTCGCCAAATTCACCGCCGCCGCGAAGGTTAGTTTCGACAAAGACTCCGCCATGTTCGGCCCAGACGATAGCTTGCGGATTGAAAAACGGGAGATTACTGGAATCGAAACCACCATACCCGGTTAGCCAGACGGGATTGTTTCCGTCGAGCTTGAGGTCACGCTTCCTGATAATGAACATGGGAACGCGGGTGCCGTCTTTTGAGAGAAACCATTCCTGCTTTACCTCAAATCGGTTGCTGTCCAGCGGGATTTCTGCGTGAGCCCATATAGACTGTTTGCCGCTGCCTGCCTCATATCGGATGAGCGTAGTTGGAATCGTATACGAGCGAAAGTTTATAAATGCGTTCTGACCTTCCCAGTGGCCGTTTATCTCAGGCACTGATCCCAAACTGGGAAGCGTTACTTCGCCCGCTGGTCTGCCTGAAGCAGTAAACACCTTCACAACGGAAGATGCATTATGTACGTAGCTGAGGAAGAGCTTGCCGCCGGCGACTGCCATGCCTCGATCGCGTCCTCTGCTTCCGGAATTACTTCCCGCCATTTTGAGGGGTCCGAATCGTCAAAGTCCGCCATCAACACCCTGCCGCGAGAGGCTTTCCAGTTGGTTTGCAGATACAACTTATTCCCGCCAGGGAAAGGTAGGAATCGTGCCTTGATGTCTTTAACCAGCGGCTTCAGCTCGCTGTGAGCCGCCAAATCCTGAGACCATACTTCGATTTGATCGCCTGAGGAACCATACCAAACCTGAATGACCAGGTAGCGTCCGTCTTCGGTAACTTCCCCAATCACGGCCTTATCCTTCGCGTAGCCTTTTCCAAAGACATCGACATCCTGTTTCGAGTCGTCTCCCATTTTGTGGAAACGCAGGCGTGGTCCTTCAGGAACCATCATGGAGTAATAAAGACCGCTGTGGTCGGGGAGCATTGACGCATCGAAATACAAAGCTTCGGGCAAGACGTCGGGTAGATTTTGTCGGCGATCAATATCAAAAGCATGAATTTCAGTCTCGTCTTTGCCGCCATGACGAAGCTGATAAAGCAATATCTTGCCATCCGAAGAAAGACTTATCGGCTCAACGTTGATCGAATGATCCTCACTCATCGGATTAGGGTCGATGAGTACTTCCTCCTTACTGTCAGCGCCGTCGCGTTTATAAATTACAAATTGATCCTGATCGGGAAGCCGCTTGCTATAGATGTACCTTCCATTGCGCTCGATCGGCAACCGAATGCTTGTAACTTTCCGAAGTTCCGCAAAGCGGGATTGGAGTCGATCTCTTCCTGGCCGAGCATCAAGCAGCCCGTGGGTATAGTCGTTTTGCTGCTTAATCCACTTGCGGGTTTCGGGACTCTCCTGATCTTCAAGCCAGCGATAGGGATCGGAGATTGCAACTCCGTGCATTGTTTCCATCACATTGTCGCGACGAGTATCTGGAGGTTTTGGGACGGAAACCGACGCGCTTTGTCCAACGACGGCGCAGAAAGTGCAGAGAATGCCAAGGCGAACCGTGAATCTGGTGAGGGGCATGGGGTTTCTGAATTTGCGGCGAGATTGTAGCACCATTTCTCCCGCTCGCTCGCGCGGGAGTGTAAAGGATGTCTCGGAACAGAGTGGAAAGGATGTCATGAAACTGAACACTGTTTGCGCGAGGAACAACGCGGAACAGCCTGACCTGCGCAGTTTAGAAAGAAATCCAGCATGAAAATAGCGTAGATTCAGACTGTTCCGCTTTGTTCAAGGGCAATTAAGGAATAAACCCGAAATCTGCCGGGATGAAGCTCGCCGGGACTTCAAATAGGAGACCACTGCCGTCAGGATCAATAACCGAAGCACCATCAGACGCGAAGAATGCGGCGATTTGATCCTGCTCCATCAACGCAATGTTCTCCATCAGTGCGTTGTCAGTGCGGAGTACGACCGAATGTGGATCTTTGAACTGCGCATTCTGGGGGAAGAGATCGTGACGATAGAGTGTCACGCGGTCAGCGATCTCGCCTGCAAGAACGACGTTCTCGGTGGTTGGGTTAGTTGAAGCACGATCTCCGCGTTGTTCCTGAATTAGGAACGGCCCAGGCGCGACCCCGTCCAGAGGGCGCAATCGTAAATATGGCGCATATGCAGCAGAAGAGTTGTAATCCAGCCACTCCGCGCGGTCGAGGACATTCTGGATCTGCAGCGCGCCAGCTACGTCGTTTTGCAGGGGAGGTTGATCGCGATCCGGAATGTTCTCATTAAAGAATGGTCCAATAATAGAGACGCCTCCAAGCGAAGTGATCACGGGTGTTCCCGCAGGGTTGATTAACGACGGCGAACGCGTTTGCAAATAAGACCCAACGCTATTACGAAACGTTGGTGAGCGCCAGAATAGCTCGGGCGTTCCTCCGAGAGAAGTCAGGTCGCAAGCTCGCACTCTTTGGTCCAGAGCGCATAGCACCATTCCGACACTGCTACCAGCGGAGACGCCGGCATAGTAGACGCGGGACGGGTCAAGATCGCGCTCACCATTCGGATCAACACGCATTCCGACCTCGATCACCCGAATGAGCTGCATAAGATCAGCTACGGTCTGGCGAATGCTGTAGCGCGCCAGGGCGATGGCCTGCGGAGCAGCGGCGAACCACCCCTCCTGATTGGCGTAATTCGCGTTACCGTCGAGGTTAATAGCGCGACCGGCGACTGGGAAGCTAGTGGACGTGCCGTCAGTGCGCACGACCGTGACCCGGCTCGCAGGTCCGAAGCCATGGCCGACAGGATTGATGGCAATTGTCGCGAAACCGTGAGAAGCAAAATCTGCGGCGACATTGAATGGTCCGCTGTTGTTCGCTCCGGGGTTATTGTTCTGAACGTTGTTGATGTTTTCACCCAGGCCGATGCCCCAAATGATTACAGGCCAACCGCCTGCAGGCTTGCTACCCGATGGCAAGAATAGGTTGAAATAAACGTCGTTACTGTGCTGTACGTTTGGAGTTCCCGAGAACGTGGCTACCTGCTGCATCGTCGCGTCTGCGTTCAGATAATAAGAGGACGTGAACTTGCCGTATGCGAGCGTGGCAATCGCATTCGCTGTGCTATCGGCACGGGGAAGAAGACGTAGAAGCGGCAGCCTGTCGCTAAGGTCAACGTTGGCCAGAGCGCCAGAGACAGACTTCTGGGCATTGAACGTCATCGCTCTGACTGTGCTCAGATCGAAAACCGCAGGCGCGCCACTCGGGCCAATGTCGAACCGTGCTGGATCCGGTGTCGAAGCTGCCAATATTTGATCGCGGATCTTCTCCATTCCTGACGTCATGCTCATAGTCGAAAAGACGCTTGCGGCAGCTATGTCGTGGCGAAAAACACCGAAGAAGTGCACCTCGTCGACCGCAGCGCTCAGTTGGCGTTCATACGCGGAGATTCTCGGGTCGATTTCCGAGGAGGAATCCTCATCGCTTGTGTCATCGCCAATCGCACGTTTGAATGCCTTCGAGGCCTCGATCGGCTGCCCGTTTGTATCGTGCACACCGCGTGTGACGATTAGTGCGTAACGCGTGTGCTGGTCGAGTACCTTATCGGCCCCGACATACAAGGTTTTACCTTCAGCATCCCAGACCACCTGATTAATGCCGATAATCTTGCCGGCGCCCGCGGGAATCTGCGCATCTTCTTCAACATCGGTACCCGCAATGCTTTGATAATCGGGGGGATGGCCATCAACCAAAGTGTTTCCCAGGCTGATCAGAAATATGTTGCTGCTGTTTACCGTGCTGTAATCAATCGCATCATTAAAGGGAATTGAGATCCGTGGCCGAACACTGAAACCATCTAATTCGTTGACCAGATCTAATTCGACGCATTCTGTGAGATTAGCAACGCAGTCGGTGGGCTTCGGCAAGGCGACTCGAAGGCCAGTGTTTTCGGTCATGTCAAACACCGTGAAACGATCGGAAGGAAACGGGCTGCTCGTCATCTCCTTTAAATCGAACAGCGGTTGGACCGCGTTGCTCTTCGAACCATTGCCGCGATCGCTGTTGCTTGCAATTGCAGAAGTATCGGCAGCTTTCGCCGAGGTTAGAACTGGCGCCCACGTGCAGAGAGCGCAAATGATGGCAAAAAGACGTACGCTCTTACGCATTGCTAGCCTCCTATATTTCTCTTGCGTGTCTTGCGTCTGAAAAAGCTAAAGACGAGTTCTTCGGCGCTGACTTACCTCGCGAATGTTGGGCATTCGAATGGCAGGCTCAGTAACCGGTCTCGTCTGACTGTTCTAGAGACAGAAAAGAGAAGGAGGGGCGCGATCAATTTTTGAAGGGAACGAGGGCGCTTGCGTGGTAGCTAAGTTTGTTTCGGGTGGATACTCAAAGCGCCGCACTGCTGAGTACGCTCGAATTCGACTAGCCAGGACCAATGCTTTGGGAACCTGCTCGGCGAGCGTCCTCTTCTTCGAGGAGTGGACGCATACGGAAAGTTTTTGTTGCGCCAGCGCTTCCGGTTGAATGTCATCGTCGAGAGGGGAAATTGCGGAACCCAGTAACGCAAGCAGTGCCCAAAACAGCACTTGCTGTCTCCACGATGGCAAACTGTTCAACACTCGCGGATTTCTAGTCACGAGTAACCTGCGCAGGTTGTTGTAAGTTGGGTGAGAGGGACACTACCTCAGCGGGTGTGGCGACGCTTTCTGGTATGTACACTTCGGAGAGGCGCGAGGATTTTCCGCCTGCTGCAATCCGGTGTCAATAGGAAAGTAATATTTCCCGCTCTAATTACTCCGAAGCGCACGTTAGAAGGAAGAAAAGCTTAATGAGCTTTGCCAGCCAGCCCGCTGGTGTGAATCAGATCCCAAAAAGGAAGAAGGTGCGCTCAAGCCGAACAGGGATTCGCAAGCTACCCAGGAATTGTGCGAAGAAAACCGTCTTGTCACGAAATCCGTACAAAAATTAGAACCGATTCACCGAAAAGTGCCGGAAATCGGCATTTTCGTAGAGCATGGAAGCATGTGCACGCTGCAGCTGTGCGACAAAGCGTACAAAAATTAGAAAAATGGCATTCGGCATTCAGCACTCGGCCACTGCCATACCAAAACGGAACGCGACACGGATTACATCGTTAAGGAAAAGTAAGCAAAAAAAGACCCGATCCGTTTGGTGGAGCCCACGCATTTATGCGTGGGCGGGGCTTTCAGCCCCGTCTTGCGCGTACGTAAAGATTTTCGGCTTTAGCCGCGGGTCTTGGTTTCTCGAGCATTGCACATTCAAATCGCTAAAGCGGGCCGCGGCTGAAGCCGCAAATCAAAAGCAACGTTTCTAACGAGGCTGAAGCCTCGCCTACGGATAAATCCGTAGGCTGTCACCGGAGAAAGCTGCTGAGCTTCTAAGCTGCTAGCTCCTAGCCAAACCCGAAAAACAACAGCAACAAAAAAACGGCTGCCGGCTACCGATCTCCCGCTACGGCGGGAACAACGGCGAAACCCGTCACTGTTTCACGAACACCGACTTTGGGAGCATTACGTGGACGCCTTTATTGCCGTCGACCAGCTCGGTTATATCTACGTCGCCGGCGACGCTGGTTAGCATGTAGGCATCGTCGCGGGTGAGGTGTTTGTCCTCCACCAGGAAGCTGATCATTTCGCGCACGGCGATCCGCGTGGCTTCGCTGAGGTCGTCGTCGAAGCCCATGCTGATGTAATGGGTAGGAGTCTCGGCGCGTGGATATTTCACTTTCAGGTCTTTGCGCACGACGAACTGCAGTGTCCCAATCAGGGAAGTCTCCAGGGCGGTGATGTCCACTTCGCCGTTGCCTTGTCCGGCGTGTCCGTCGCCAATTTCAAACAGTGCGCCGCGCGCGTGTACCGGCAGATAGAGCGTTGTACCGGCGACCAGTTCTTTGTTGTCCATGTTGCCTCCGTGGATGGCAGGCGGAGCGCTGCTGATGCGTCCGTAGGACTCCGGCGGAGCTACTCCCATGCTGCCGAAGAACGGATGCAGTGGAACCTCGACGCCCGGAGCGAAGCGCGCCACCATGCGCTCGCGATCGAGTGGGATGATCCTGGTGCGGGCGTAGGGAAAATCCTGAGTGAGGAAGCCGGCTCCGTAGCGGAATCCGTTGTACGCATAAGGAATGGCGAGCTCGATCTTCTGGATGTGGACCTCGAGCGTGTCTCCAGGCTCGGCGCCTTCGATGTACACCGGCCCGTTCAGGATGTGGCCTCCGGGACCGTGCGTCGTGATCTCCTTATAGATGTCGCGAAGATTTTGCTCCACCTGCTCAGGAGGGAGCCCCGCTTTTTCGAGTCCGGTGGGGCTGTTGGTGAGGAGGGTCTCGAAGACGACGGTATCGCCGGACTTGATGTGCAGAACCGGCTCGGCTTTCGCGTCGTAGTATCCCCACGCTACCGTTTTCGGAGTTGCCTTAAGCGTGTAGGTGTGGTTGGACTGCGTTTGGCATTGCGCGCCGATGGCGAGCGCGAGGAGTGTAAGAAGCGTGAGTCGCGGCATAGTTAGAAGAAGCTGCTAGCTTCTAGCTGCTAGCTTCTAGCGAAATGCAAGAGGAAAGTCAAAACACGACACGGATCGCACGGATGGCACGGATCACGCAGACACGGCGGACTGCCAGCTACCAGCTTCCAGCTAAAACAGCGGCAGCGGATAGCCGCATTCGGCATTCGGCACTCGGCCAAAACGAGCTGCTAAGCCACCAAGCTTCTAAGCTGCTGAGCGAACCGGGAAAACCAACAGCAAGGCCAACACCGGAACTGCGGAGCTACGAAGTCAGTGCCGGAGGCACGGAATATGACAGCCCAGGGCGGACCTGCCGGTGGGGAGCCCTGGGACTCGAGCCAAATAGATTTCATTTCCGCTCTGCCGAAGGCGCAGCGCGCAGCGAAGCGGAGCGCCAAACTATAAAGCGAGCTGCTAGCTTCTAGCGAAATGCAACGGCAAAGTCAAAACACGACACGGATCGCACGGATGCTACGGATCGCACGGACACGGCGGGCTACCGCCTTCCAGCTTCTAGCTTCCAGCTAAAACGACAACACCGCAAAAATCGGCACTCGGCACTTGGTAGTCGGGCACTGCAATGGCAAAACCAAAGCATGACACGGATCGCACGGGGTCCCCAGCAACTCGGTTTCGTTGCTGGGGCGGTTACACGGATGCTACGGATCACACGGACGCGGGGGTTTGGTGGTTTCTGACTTCCGGCTTCTGACTTCCGGTTTCTGACTTCCGGCTTCTGACTGCCGGCTTCTGACTGCCGCTTACAGCTACACGGCTCTCGCCTTGTGGCTTAGCGCTTCCACGGCTCTTAGTAGGTCTTTAGGTCTGCCATCAGGTGCTTGCAGGTGCGCGTCGGCGTAGGGCAGGTCTGGCATTGAGCCGTTGTGGAGATCGAGCAGCATGGCGTCTCCGCAAAACCTTCGAACTACATCGGCGATTCGCATTTTTTCGGATTCGTTCAGCGTGTTGCACAGAATCACGACGTCGAGGGATTTGCGTTCGCACACCGCAAGCACCTGGCGCAGATCGTGGGCTTGCGCTACACGATGTCCGGCGCGCTCGAGGCTGGCTCGCCGGGTGGTGAGCAGCGCTGTGTCGAAGCCGACATTGAGGATGTCTGCCATTTTGTTCATCACAAAATGAAAAGCCCTCTGACGGCGCTCGTCCCTAACGTTCAAGGGTCACGCGGTAACAGAGGGCGCGTCTGCAACGGCGGCATTGGCCGTCCTCGCAGATCCTGTTCGTTCGTGCTGGAAGTGAGTTGCGTTGCGGCGAAGTTCGGTTGTTCGGCGGCTGGTCCCAAGGTGGCCAAGGTGCGCCAGCAGCACCGTTTAAGCTTCTGAGCTGCTGAGCTCCTGGCTGCCAGCCAAACCCGAAACCGCAGCAAAGCTAAAACGGAGGCTCCTTTTGGTAGAGCCGTCATGGAAGCCCGTGGTCGGGCCCATTGGTGGAGCCCACGGATTTCCGCGGTGCCCAGCAAGCGCCGAGGTTGCGGTTGCTGGGGTGGTTACCCGTGGGCGATGCTAGCGTCGTCTAACGCACACGAAAAGATTTCCGGCTTTATCCGCGGGCTTTTGAGACTTATTTGCCGTCGGTAAGGCTCCTCGGCCATGCTCCGGGCGGCTCTCCCTTTTTGGGACTGCCAAAACAGCCTCGGATCTTGCATCCGCATTCAAAACTTTGTGTCTTCCACGCGCGACCGCCGAGTTCCTGCCGAGTAGAAAGCGGTCATTATGGACGACTCAGTGCTGATTGCCAGTCTTGGTGTTTTCTTTAGCTAGCGGCTCAGCGGCATAGCTGCCGGAATGAAATACGCCTTCCGGTTTTGAGACATTGACCGACTCAATGCGCCCGTCGGCCACCGGCCAGAAGGCCGCGCGCTCGCGCTGGAAGCGCCGCCGCATGGGACGGCTGAACTGGACCAGCGCGATTGCCAGCCATAGCCAGACCGGCCATGGCCAGGTGCGGGGGTCAATCGGCCGAAAGTTGCCGGCAACCAGCATGGTGAAAGGCTAACAGCTTAGGAACTTCTTCCTGATACAAGGCCATGTCGGAAGATCATTCGGAGTGAGTGCTTCAGAGAATCCCGGAATGGGAAGGTTTCGCCCTGTCCCCAGGTTTCTTGTTCCACGTTTCCCACTGTTTGTTGCACAATAACGATGTGCGGCGAACCATCTGTCTGCTCGTCTTTCTCTGTCCGCTTCTGTCAGCCCGCATTCGTCCTCCCCTTGGATACGAGGACATTCGAGGCCTCGCAAAAGACGCGCCCCTGGTTTTCCGTGGCAGAGTTGTGCAGGTCGATCTAACCGGTAATGGTAACGAAGCCAAAGAAGGCGTGGCGCTTATCTCGGTCGACCGGTGGTACAAGGGTGAGAGCCGCAGTTTAGATCTCTCACATGTACCCATCCACTTCGCCTATTACTCCGGAGGATTTCTCCAAGGGCACAATTGCTCCGACCTCGTCCTCGACAGCTACTGGATCACCTTCGCGAAATCGGTTGCCGATACAGCGGCTCTGGAACTCATACATGATTGCGAAGGAGCCTTGAGCGTCTCTTCGGCGCTGGCAACAAGTGCAGGAGGCGATCTCACCAAGCAGATCGAAGCCGACTTTCGCGCAGGCCTTTCCGACGCCGATCCGCATGCTCGCTTGGTAAGCATTCAGCGTCTCGCTGGACTTGCATCTCCTGCATCTCGCGAAGCGCTGCACGATGTGATCGCGCACGACAATGAGGAAGAATCGCGCTGGGCACTATTTGCGGCAGTAAAAACCGGTGATGTCTCGGTAATGCCGCTCGCCGTACCGGTGCTCATCGCCGTGCGACATGATCGGCCCGGCCCCTATCGCCAGCCTGAGGGTAACCTGGCGTTGGCTCTGCGAGAGCTTCACACTCAGGAGGCCGTTCCCTATTTGGTCCAAATCGTTGACGATGCCCCCGACGAAGTCGTCAGGGATTGCGCGATGCAGGCTTTGGCCGAGCTAAAGAGTGTTGCTGCCCTTGAAACGTATGCCAGGCACCTCACCGACTCCTCCCAGTATGTCCGCTACAACGCGATGCTCGGAATGAAGTATGTGACGCAAGCTGCCGCGTGTTCCAATTCGAACCCGGACAACGCTGACGCAGACGAACTGCGCTGCAAGCAATGGTGGGAGTCAGAAGGAAAGTCAGAGTTCCGCCCCTGATCTAAAAAGAACCTCGTTCATTTAGCAGCTTCGAGGCTTAGGAGCTTCTTTGCGGTACAAGGCGGAAGATCATCCGGAGTGAGCGCTGCATCGAATGCCGGAATGGGAACGTCCCGTCTGTATCCCCCGGTTTCTTCCCATGTTTCGTCCCATGTTTCGCAGTTCTCGTTCGTGCTACTCTCCCTGTGACAACAAGGCGACTCTTGGCTTCATGCTGAACTCTGCGGACCCGCACACAATCACATCTGTTCGATTGTTGCGGAAGACGGTCACTGAAAGCGTTAGACCTCTCGTGCTATGGCTAGGCGCTGGAGTGAGCGCATGGAATGAGTACCCAACGTGGATCGAACTTGCGCGCCAGCTGAGACGTGAGTTCTTCAGCTCTGTCGCTGATTTCGATAACAGACGTGCAGTTTCACTCATAGACAAAGACCTTCCCGCCTTCTTCCAACTCTGCAAGGATCTAGATAAGAGTACATATCTGAAATTCTTAACGAAGGTTCTCGGCCCAAAGCAACCGAGTGCTTTGTATACCAGGCTTATACAGCAGATACGGGAATTGCCAGCGGTACTCGTTGTGACGACGAATGCGGATGAGATGCTAGAGCAGTCCCTCGGACCTATCCGCGTGATTCAGAAGACCGATCTCTCGAGTGCAATCGAATTGTGCGAGTCTCGAACCTCGTTCATCGCTAAGCTACATGGGACTGCGAGCAATGCGGAAAGCCTTGTTTTCGCGACGGAAGATTACGCGAAGCTCGTGCAGGATCAAGCGTACTTGTCGTCACTCAGAACGATCTTCGCCATTTCCACTGTGCTCTTCTTAGGTTATAGCGTACGCGATCAATACGTTCTGGACCTGCTTGCGAAGCACGCAGAAGAGATGAGGCTCTTTGGTCCAGGGCCTCATTTTGTCGCTACTTCAGACGCGACAAAGGTCGTCGCGGGTGTGCACCGGATCGTCTATCGAACTCGACGCTACACTGACCATCGTGCCGCTCTCACACTACTTGATTGCGCCGTTCAGAGTCGGAGATGGCAAGTGAGTAGCGCACACGGTGCTCTTGCCGGCACTCCGATACCTATCCAAGGTGATGTGAAGAGCGATAGCACCGCCTACTACATTACGGATTTCAAACCACCAGGGACATGGCTCGCGGAAGAGACAGCAGAAATCAAAGATAAAGACGGAAATGTAGGCAAGGTCACAATTGGGCTGGGATTTTCTAACGATGAACTACCTACTTCTCAGTCCACCGCGATGCACGATTTTACTGTGGGACTGATCTGCTTTGATCGTGTTTATTTGCAGTTAGTAAGCCTGGCGGCTCTCTTTAGCGTGGTCAAAGAAGACCTATTCCGAGAACTCATCGAGGCGGACGTCCTTCGGTTTATCCATACAGTTACCGTGCCGGCTGTCATTTATAGGCCAGGCGATGTCTTTGGTGACCTTAGGCTGATAAGGCTGGGCGGGCAAAATGCCGTCCCTATTTCGAACGACGGTCTAATTTCCACAATGCCGGTACGCGAGATGCTCGAAAGGCAAGTCGTACCCGCACAAGGCAAGGAAAAAGAAGGCCGAGAACTCATCGACAAAATCGAACGCTGTGTTGTTCCTTTTGAGGAACCTCGCAGCCGAGACATAGGATTCGATGTCTCGGATGCACTCCTCATGCCCGATATTCCCAAGCTTCTAGGAATAAGCGAGGCAATTTCCCCAAGCCAAGTACCTCTTTGGCTAATGTTCCCTTATTTGCGCTTGGCAGACTTAGTCCATACGGGAAGCACGTGCACGAGACTCACTATTCAGGCGGCAAAGGTTCCTTTTGGTGGTTCACAGCTCATCAGCGCCGCCTTTGGAATTCCCTCGGCATCCGAATGGGCAGAGCGGGTTGCCAGCTATAGCGTTTCAGGTCGGTTCGATACGAACCTTGGGGCATATGTCCTAACTGATCCACAAATCCTTCGCAAAATTCTGCGCTTCCGAAGCTCACAGGAGGGCCTCAATTTCAGACGGGAGGTCCGAACAAATCTCATGCGAGAGACTGGAGCGGAGTTCACCGCATCTGTCAACGCGGGGTTAGCCAGAAATATACCTTCCAATATCCTTCAGCGAGCGCACGACAAACTATCACTACTTACTGAAAGCTCCAAAATAACTCCTGTTCCGGCTGTATGGACGGATCTACTAAATTCGGACAACTCTACTCTTTATTGGAGAAGAAAGTCATTCAGACTCCTGCAAAGAATGCGGCGAGAGCGGAAGCTTGCGAATGATGATCCTTGCATTTGCGGCTCCGGGGACAAGCTCCGGCTGTGTTGCTTAGCGCCACTCAAGTTGTAGCCTCGCGCCGGCGGCGGCCCTATTCAAGATGGTTGTGAGTGTGGCACCAGCGCCGCGTTCGCAAACAAGAATCGGAGTGCTGCCACTCGCCACCGCACCAACACGGAGATTCTATGTGCACTCAATTCTAAGAATTCCCAAACAGCCTCTCCTGGAGCCAGTCGGCACCATCAAAGACAAACCGCTTACCGCGATCCAACGAATCGAAAGCACTCCTTAGGGCGTCCAACTCGTGCTGATAGGCGCCTGCGAAGCGTCTTTCTAGCTCATCCATAAATAGGTCGCGCCAAGCTTCAAGTCCTGCAACAGCGCCTATAGGACCGTGGTAAACCTCGCTTGGCTGCCAACCGAGTGCGAGCACAAATAAGAAGTACTGTTCGATGATGCGATCTCTAAAATCAGAACTGACATGATTTGATGACCGCGCTATGCTCCACACACAGAACGACCACGTCATCGCAAGGTCACTGGCAATGCGGCCGGGAGCTGCCGCTTGTGGAGATGCCGTTCGCGTTGTGGATTTTTCCAAGGCAGTTTCCGATAAATGCCGCAAATCGCCCGCAATTTCATAGAGAAGATAAGCATAGGGCGTAGGGTGTTCGCGATTCGCGAGAGGACTCTCCCAAACGAGCGGTTTGAAAACAGATCGTTCCAACACCGCTCTAAAGACATCACGCAGATCCGAAACGTAAAAGTCGCTTTCAACCCTCTGATTCAGCGCAGCCTGTATTGCCAGAACATGGGTTTTCGTTCCAAGAAAGATCGGGCAGTGAGAGCGTGTGCTAATTCCTTGACGTGCGTCATAATGCCGGCCCACGTCGTTGTAAGCAGCATCAAGTGTGTTCGCATTTAAGGCCTCAATCGTAGCAATAACGAGTGGATAGTGAGCACCGGCCTCGTAGTACCAATTCGGGCTCTGAAATGTCCCCTCAATGAGGTCCCGTTCCCGGTCTGAGTAGGGAAACGGATCCATTCCGCCATACGTGTGCATCGCTGCCGATCGTAACGGTGAAGCGTCTGATCTCAGCAACTCACGAGTGACGCTGTCCACGGCTGCGTGGCGGTTCTCCAGAGACGTGAGAAACGGCAAGCTCGAAAGTAGCTCGAGATGTACTAGGGAATGCGAGTCCAACAGCGCGGATACCATACGGGAAGAAAACAAAACGGAGGCGGCAGTAGCTGGGATCCGTTCCAGTCGCGAGCTATTTCGCTGCAGAATTCTTTCAACTTCATCGAACTCGCGCTCACGGAGTGCAGCCTGAAAGACATGCTCCACGCGCGGCAATCGTCCCTCGGTAAGACGCGCTCGGACCCATGAAGTCCAGCAGAATAAAGCGACTCCCACTGGAAAAAGGAAAGCTGCCATTGTAAGGGCGAACAATACGACGTCAACGGACCATCCAAATGGCGGTGCTAGACCGAGTGGAGCATCACGGCAGACGATTAACAGGAGGGAGACAGCAATCGAAAACCATAGAAGCCGCAGAGGGGCAAACAGCTCCAACGAGCGCCGCTGTACGGGACGAACGACAGCCAGAACCGCGATAAGAATGCCAAAGAACGTCAGAAGCGCTTCGAGTGTCAACGGCCAGTCTCCAGAGACCGCAGATTTCCCAAATCGGAAAAGAAAAGCCCGCTAGAATTCGCGGGCTTGGATTCTAGCTGAAATCGAACATGAGGGTATCGCTGCCGAGGTTGGCAGATTGTTGCAACCATTCGGATTATGGGATTTTGCCGTCGGCCGCGCGGTTAATTAGTTCTTGCGCACCTCCATCCACACGAACCGAACTAGGCTGATTGTGAAGACTATGAACAGCGCAGCTTTGAACAGCGTGAACTCTAGAAAATCGAGTGTTGCAGAAAATGTTGCAGAAGATGTGACATGGTTCAAGTCACCTCCCCTTGAACGAAGCCTCTTGAGATAAGGCTGGTTCGAAGGCTCTAGTTGTGGCCGAGGAGCCCTCCACTCAAGGCTAGTCCAGCAGCAACATCGTGCTGGCGATGCTGGGGATGTTATAGCAGACTCGAAGAATACGCGGCAAGCCTCAGGCCGGGTAACTAGATGTTGGCATCACCATCGAAAACGCGACCGTCATTGATAGCCCCATGCTCTTAGTTGCTGGACTAAGCAGATAGTTACCATTGAATCCGTATGGCACTTAGTGCCGGAACTCTTGCGCGACCTGATGAAAGGAGCTCGAAATCAAGTCGAGGTTTTGTCTGACGATTTCGGTCTGCCGTAAGCCGTCGAGGATTTCTTCGCGAGTTAGCGGCTCGTGAATTTCGCCACTCTCGTCAGTCCAGGAGCTCCGGTGACCTGCTGCGGTGATGATGCGCCAATCGTTTTCCGTCTTGGAACTCTTACGGCCCGCTTTTTCCACCTCGGGACGGAGCGTCAAGAGCCTTTCTGAGAAAAACGGTTCCCGGGAATCGAACGAGTTCAGGATGCATCTACCTAATTCCCGCTGGTATTCGTAATCCAGATTTGCAGCTCGAAGCAGCCATTCGCCCTCTGCTTCCACCGGTGGACGAGAGGTCCGAATGCTGTAAGCTCGGACAACAGCCTTATAGCTGGCAACGTCTTTCGGCGTTAACGGCTCCTGCATTGCCTTCCCAATCACCTGACTCAGGCGATCAGTCTCATCGATTGTTAACTCTGGATACGATTCCGGTGTTGCTGCAGACTTAACCTGAGAATCAGAATGATGCCAAAAAAATTCTGCTCCTCTATACCACGCTACTGGTGGAACAAAAACGGCGACGAAACCGTTCGCGAGTCCATGTTGCCGGAACGCGTGAGCGATTCCGCCGGTCTCGCCCCAAACGATGACGGCATATAGAACGAAAGTTAAGAGCGGACTAATGACCGCGGCTATTTTTCGCATGGTTCTGTTCGACGAGAGCGGTGGGATTTTACTTCAGGTTGGCAGGAGCACGGAAGGTAGGTGGTTGCTTCGCATCATCACGAGCGCAGGCAGGCCTAAAAAACGTCTTCGCAGGGGCAAGTGCTTCGTGCGTGCGGAAATCCGTACAAGAATTAGAAGCAACCTGCTGAGTTCCTAAGCTGCTAGCCACACCCAAAGCCAACCGCAAAGGCAATGCACGGGTCACATCGGCATTCAGCTCTCGGCAAACTCACCACAGCACCAAAATGGGATTCGGAGCGTCCCGCGTATTCCGCGCAGCTCTGCGCGATTCGTAACCTCCGTCTGATTTTCCCGCCGCGGATTTCGCTTGACTTTCGCCCCATTTCGTCATAGCACAGAAGTATGGGTGTAATTGCGGCGGAGCGTGACAACGCGAAGTTCCGAAACGGGACGCGTGTGGCGCTCGATGAATCTGCGGATGTCGGCGGGCTGGGGTAACGCCGTGGAAAACTCGGGGTTACCCCGTGGAAAAGTCGGCGTAACCCCGTGGAAATCTCGGGGTAACGCCGTGGAAATCTGGCGTTGGCGCAGACGCAGCGTCTAGCTAAATTTCTCGCGTATGTACTGGAGAAAGGCGGCTGTCGGCATTCGGCATTCGGCAACCACAAGGCCCTTCGACTCCGCTCAGGATGCCGGCAGTCGGCAATCGGCAGTCGGCTTCGGCAAAAACAGTCAGCAGAAGCTGCGGAGCCACGAAGCGAACGGCGCAGAAAAGGCTAATTACCAAGTAGTAATAAACAAGATGTCGGTATTTTGAGTTTTCCACACCACAACATATTGCGTACAAAATTGGGAAAAACACGAGAAAACGAAGCTAAGTCTTTTGGAAGATGTATTTTGCGCAAAAAGAGGGGGGAGGGGGAGGGGTATGGAGTGGAGTGAACCCCAAAAATGAGACAGGGAAATAAGGGACTGAGTACATTGAATGGAGAAAGGCAATGGACTTGGCCCGAGGCAGCTACAGTCGTGATTTCAAGATATCGGTGATGCGGGCGATGGATGCCGGCGAGAGCGG
>DASTZZ010000101.1 GCA_035764005.1 Terriglobales bacterium | reverse complement strand
GGGCGATCTCGGTCGTACGGGCCGTGACGGAAGTATTCCGCGCGCAGTCGGCGCTCCGTGAGAATCGCGAGCGAGCGCGATTGAAGCATCTGTTCCTTCGCGAAGGATGGGATGCCGCGCGTTTTCTCTCCGAAGTCGAAGCCCGGCTTGGTTACAAGCTCGATCCCGCCGAACAGGAGCGCATTCCTTCCGACATTTACCGCGATCACGTAGGCATTCATCCGCAGAAGCAACCGGGGCTGGCTTACGTAGGCGCCTCGGTCCTGCGGGGGCGCGTGAGCGGCGACCAGCTTGCGCAAGTTGCCGAACTGTCCGAGCGATTCGGGACCGGCGAAATTCGCACGACGACGATGCAAAACTTCATCATCGTTAATGTGCCTCGGAGCCGCACGGCGGAGCTGGCGCGCGAGTTGGAACAGATCGATCTGCACGTCGAGGGCACGCCGTTCTGGCGCGGAGCGATCGCCTGCACCGGAACTGAGTTCTGCAAGCTGGCAATTACGGAGACGAAAGGCTTCATGCGCTGGCTGGTTGACGAGATGGAGACGCGTCTTCCCGAATTCGATCAGCAGTTAAAGCTGCACGTCACCGGATGCCCGAACAGTTGCGGACAGCATTGGATCGCCGACATCGGTCTCGAAGGCAAGAAGATCAAGCACAACGGCAAGCTCGTCGATGCGTATTACTTCTGCGCAGGCGGATCGGTCGGCGCCTGGGCCAGAACGGGAAGACCGGTGGGCTACCGCGCACCGGCAACCGAAGTTCCCGACGCTCTGGAGCGTTTGCTGCGCACCTATTTATCGACGCGCGAACATGAAGAGAATCTGCGCGCATGGTTTGCCCGCCACAGCGATCTCGAATTGCGCGAGTTTCTCGCTGGAGCGGAGTTGGCTGCAGTCGAGCGTGATCTGCCCACGCAGCGCGTTCCCCAGGGAGTCGAGTAGGTGAACCTGTTTCCCATCTTCCTCAAGCTCGAAGGGCGGCGCTGCCTGGTTGTCGGCGCAGGAGCTGTCGGCACGCAGAAGACCGCGGGACTGCTTGAGGCTCGTGCCGATGTCGTTGTAGTAGATCCTTCGCCGTCAGTGTCTTTTCGGGAAATGTTCGCGGCGCGAGTCACCTGGCATCAGCGCAGCTACGTGCCTGCCGATCTGGATGGAGCCTATCTCGTCATCGTCGCCACCTCGGATGCAGCTCTCAACCGCGAGATTTACGAAGAAGCGCAGCGTCGCGGCATTCTGGCCAACGTCGTCGATGTTCCGCCACTGTGCGATTTTTACTATCCGGCAGTGGTGCGACGAGGAGCGCTGATCGTAGCTGTTTCTTCACAGGGCGAGAGCCCGCATTTGGCGCAGCGCGTTCGTGACGAGATCAGCGAAGCGCTTCCTGAGGAACTTTCGAGCGCCGTGGATCGCATCGGCGAGGAGAGGCGCCGCATATTGCGCGAGCATCAGCCTGGTCCCGAGCGGTTGCAGCTTTTGCGCGATCTGGTCTATCCCCGAGGAGCCCGCGCATGAGGCTGCGACCTGCAGGAAAGGTGTTTCTGGTCGGCGCCGGCCCGGGGGATCCCGAGTTGCTTACGCTGAAAGCCCTCCGCGTGCTGCGCGATGCTGACGTGGTGCTGCACGACGATCTGATCAGTCACGAGATTCTCGCTATTATTCCCGCGACGGCGCTCAAGATCTCAGTCGGCAAGCGCTGTGGGGCAGCCCGTGTCTCCCAGGAAGAAACCAACGCGATGCTCGTTGCCTATGCCGAATCGGGACGCACGGTCGTGCGCCTCAAATCGGGAGACCCCATGCTGTTCGGACGCGCAGGCGAAGAAATCGACGCGCTTCGTCGAGCGGGAATTGAATTCGAGATCGTTCCCGGCATCAGCACGGCATTTGCAGCTGCCGCCGCGCTGGAGACATCACTCACCGATCGCCGTAAAGCTTCTCGGGTTGTTTTCAGCACCGGACATCGGGCTCAACCAGGGGCAAGCGAAAGCACGACGCAGGTGATCTACATGCCGGGACCTGATTACTCGGCAATCGTTGGGCGCTTGCTCCAGGAAGGGTTTGCGCGGGAAACACCTTGCGCTCTAGTTTCTGCAGTCTCGCGCGAGGCGCAAACCACCATTCGCACCACACTCGGCTCGCTTCCCGATATGGGACCGCTGCCTGCGCCGTCGATCTTGCTCGTGGGGGAGGGATTGGCAGAGGCTCGGGAAAACGCCACAGGCGATCAGAGTGGCTGGGAAGCCTTCACGAACCGAATAAGGGTCACGGCGTAACAGAACCCTGCCGGTTGCGCCCATTCCTCCCTGCAACTACGATGGCAGATAGCATGACTTCCTTGCTTCCTACCGGCTTCACCTGAAGCTAATTTCCTGACGCCCGGGTTGTCGTCAACCACTCACCGCTTAAGTTCAGGAAAGGGAAGAATCATGCAAGCCTTTGCGCGAGTGCTGCTCGCCTTTGTGTTTTTCGTTGTATCTGCTTCTGCACAATCGGCTGCGCCGCAGCGCCACTTCACGTTTCATTACGGCTTCACCGTCCGCAATGTAGCTGCAGGACAGCCGCTTCGCGTCTGGATTCCGCTCGCGCATTCCGATCTGTTCCAGGATGTGAAGGTGATCTCGGAAAAAGGTGATCTGGTGTTGAAGCACACGCGTGAGCAGGAGTACGGCGACGAGATGCTGTATGCCGAAACGCCCAACGCGAAGCAATCCGCATACGCGTTCGAAGTTGTTTACGACGTAGTGCGGCGCGAAAGTTCAGCGCATCGCGCCAGAGCGTTGCGACTAGCGCAGCAACAGCGGCTGCTCTCTCCCGACAAACTGGTTCCAACGAGCGGATTGCCCGCCGATCTTGCCGCCAAGCAAGTTGCGTTAGTCACAGGCGACTACTCGAAAGCTCGGGCTCTCTACGACTACGTTCTGGCAAACATGCGTTATGACAAGAGCGGCACCGGATGGGGACACGGCGATACTCTCTACGCCTGCAACGCCAAGCACGGGAACTGCACCGATTTCCACTCCTTATTTATTTCGATGGCCCGTTCACAGAAGATACCTGCACGCTTTGAAATTGGTTTCCCAATTCCGGCAGACAAGCACTCCGGCGAAATTCCCGGCTATCACTGCTGGGCTGACTTCTACACGAAAGATCATGGCTGGGTTCCCGTCGATATTTCCGAAGCGTGGAAGCATCCCGATCGGCGCGAGTTCTTTTTCGGGCATTGGGACGACAATCGCATCCAGTTCAGCGTTGGACGCGACATCACGCTGAGTCCGAAGCAGGACGGCGACCCGTTGAATTACTTTGTCTATCCATACGTTGAGGTGAATCACAAAGAGTACGCGAACGTCGCGACGCGTTTTGCGTTTGAGGATATGAATGCCGCGCCGGTGAATCGTGCCGCGATTGCAGGCCGTTAGAACGCCGAAGCTTTTCACGTGCTCTGTATTTGGCGCAGAGCCTTCTCTAAACTAGCCATTCTCCACGCGTGCTTTTATGTCTGAGTACGCGACACGGATCAGCCTGCGTAGTGCGGCGATGTCTGTGGCAGTTCCGGGTTTTAGCTTCACGTGGCGCATGAACCTTCCGCTACCCTCCAACAAGCGAGTCGGATCGGGGAGAGACGCGCCATGAAAGAATCCGACGTTTACGTGGGAAGTGAATACATTGACATAGCCGAAGGGCGCATCCCCCAGGCATGCGACTGGGCAGCCATCATGCAGGAGCTCCCGGACCTCGTCTCCGCATTTTCGCATCACCTCAAACCACTGGCGTGCAATGGCTCCCAAATCGCCGGCGTGCGCTTTCATCCACGCATCAATGTCGGGATCCCGTTCGATGGCGCCATTGAACCGAAGTAAGTCCGTTCTCACCATCGATATGCTCGAAGTCGCCAAGCGCTCCTTAAAAGAACGTCTCCACAATATCGACCACGTGATAGGAACTGTCGACAATGCAAAGATAGCGCCATTTATCGAACGTAAGACATGGATGCGAGATATCGAAGGCAATCATGTCGCCGACGTGAATATCGGCGCCTTCTTCGACCTGTAGAAACGCGTGCTGATCCATGATGCGCGTCAGCTTCCAATCGGCAGGAGGTGTGACTGGCTCCGACCATCCTGGATGGTAACGAAGCGCGGGTATCGGCAGTCCGGCGTCGAAGGCGACGTCACGCTTACCCATGCCGATGATCACTCGGTCCCGTTCTGGAATTGACTGCACGTAGGCCCAAACCTGCAGCGCGGGATCGAGAGCGGGCTGCATTTGCTGGGCTACCGAATTCTGAGTCAGAATTCGTGTCTGTGCAGTGCGATAAGCGCCTACATCGTGCGTAAGGTAACAGCCGGGACGAAGAACCACCTCGGTTGCTGTTCCGACGTCGGCGCCGCCGAATACATCGGCGACAACGTCATACCATGCCGAGCCCGCGCCTGAGAGAATCACTGGTTCTCGGTGGAAGCGCTTGGCGCTCACCAGCTCGCGAGCGGTATCGAGCGCCCGGTGCAGGTAGCTGCGGATTGCGCGCTCGTCGCTGAGAATGCCTTCGTAAATCTCCAGGCCACTCAGACTCAACGTCTTTGGCCAATGCGACAGCGCTTCGAGCACGGAATCGAGTTGTTCCCGATTCCGAACTCCAGTACGGCCGCCCTCGACGCCTAACTCGACCAGCACGTTTAGCCTGAGGCCTCGCTCGCGAAAGAACGTGCCAAGTTGATTGGTGTTCTCGGCAGAGTCGATCAGGCAATAGAACTCGAAATCAGCGTCTTCCAGCATCTGCGCGACGGTGGCCATGTTTTGCTTGCCTACGAGCTGATTCGCCATCAGCACGCGGCGAATTCCGTGCTCATAGGCGACGCGCGACTGGTGAGCCGTCGCCAAGGTGATGCCCCATGCTCCCGCATCGATTTGCCGCTGGAAGAGCCTAGGCGCCATAGTCGTTTTGCCGTGAGGCGCGAGCTTTGCGCCGTAGGCGGAGGCGAATGCCTGCATCCATTTCAGATTGTGATCGAGTTTCTCTGCGGAGATGACCGCGGCAGGAAGGCTGAGATCTTCCTTGAGCAGGTTCCATCCCAATTTGGGAACGTCGTCGAGTGCTAGTTCATGCTCCAGCAGGCCGATGCCCTTGTTCAATGGACCCAAAGCGGACGAAGGGGATCGCTGAAGCACTCTCTCGGCTACATGGGGTGGATTCATGGCTTCAAAACCTGCACGCTAAGGTACATCATTTGTCGGGCCCCTAGCTGCGTCTTCAGACCGAGCGAACCGTTGACCGGCGCAGGACTTGGCCGCCCAGCACCGCCCAGCGGCTACCGCCGCCCGTTCCGTTGCTATGTTGGGACCAAATAATGCGCAACTCGCCGACACTACAAACGTCTAAAATAGTAGCCATGCGCGCAGGACTTGCAGTGCTTACGCTCTCGCTCGCGTTTTCAACAGCTCCGTTGAACGCTCAGCGGATGTCAGGTCCGCGGATGTCAGGTCCAGAGCTGCGCGGCATTCCTGCATCGGTAACTTCTCCTCGAGCCGATGGAACGCTGCGAGGCATACCCGGAAGCGTCACGGATCCGCGGGCGTCTTTCGGCTTTCGAGGCAGCGTCTCATTCGGAAACCGACGGGCGATAGACTCGTTTCATCATCGCCGGCCTGTGCCAGTCGTTGTCGTTCCTTATTACGCGTATCCGTATGTCTATGACTATTCAGCGTATGAGGAACCTCAGCCCGCCAGCGAGACGGTCCAGCCGCAAGTCATCATAATCAAGGACGAGACGACGCACTCCGATGACAGCTCGCGCTATGGAGAGCATTCGTTCGAGGAGCGTGAACCGGCGCACGAAGAGGCCGTGCAGCCGAAGTCGGCGCCTGCTCCGCAGCCCGAAGATGCCGGACCGCCGACCACCCTGGTTTATCGAGACGGCCACAAAACCGAGCTTCGCAACTACGCAATTGTCGGCACCGACCTGCTCGATTTGACCAGGAGTCCTGTGATTAAGAGAATCCCGCTGGCGTCACTCGATCTGAATGCCACGCGCCATGAGAACGAAGAGAACGGCGTGGATTTCTATCTGCCGTGAAAAAGCAAGAGGCGATAGGCAATAAGCGATAGGCAAAAGGCAAAACCATTACGGGTAGGCGAGACATGAGCCTATTGCTTATCGCCTGCTGCCTATTGCCTATTGGGTGTGTTTACCTTCCCGCCCCGGTCGCTAACTTCTTGACCATCGCCAACACCAGCTTACGATCGCTGTCGTTCAGGTTGCCGGAGTAGCGGCGGAACTGGGCGAGGAACTTTACTTCGTCTTCCGTCCACTGCGGAAGATCTTTGCCGTTTTTGGAGGGCGCATGGTGGCGATCGGCGAAGAAGTGCGCCAGCGGGACGTCCATGGCGGAAGCGATTTTGGCGAGCGTGTCGAGCGAGGGGATGGTGTGGCCGTTCTCTACGCGCGACAGATAGCAGCGCAGCAACCCAGTACGTTTTTCGATATCGCCCTGCGACATGCCCTTCTGCAGGCGATAATTGCGGATCGTCTCACCAATGTTCATTGTGGATTTTCTCTCGGGCAGCGTTCTGGGGTGCGAGCAGATAGTAACCAGAGTAGAACCTTTCTGCAAGCAGAATTTTTGACAGAAAGGTAAACGTCCGCTGGTTACGACAGTTTGGCACACGGCTAAGTTTGTCGCGCGTTTTGCCGAGTAGCCTGCCAGGCGCGAACGTCAAGTTCCAGGTATTTCGCTCCGGGAACAGGATTTTCGCGATAGGGCGCGATCTCAACGAATCCCAACCGCAAATACATCTCTACCGCAGTTCCCATCTCAGCCGGAACAGTATCGAGGCGCATCCGACGGTACCCGATCGCAGCGGCGCACTTGAGGATGGCATCTACGAGTTCCCGGCCGACTCCGATACCGCGAAACTGCGGACGCACGTACAGTCGCTTCATTTCGCAGATATCCAGCTCCGCGAGAATCTCATCGTCTTCCGATGCAGAGTTCGCGCCCAACCTGCGTAATGCGACGCATCCTGCGGGCTCGTCGTTGACCTGCGCCAGCAGCAGCATTCCCGACCAAGGCGCGTACTCGCCGGGCAAAGCAGCCAGCTCCTGTTCGAAGCTTTGAAAGCACAAATTGAAGCTGAGCGATTCGGCGTACTCCTGGAAGAGTTCGCGGATTGCATCGATGCGAACAGGATTATCCGCCGGCACAATCGCAACTCGCGGCCGATGAAGGGTTTCGGCAGCAGCACTCATAACAACACCTGCTCATCTGGCTTGCGGCACACAACAATGGTCCAGACTCTCGACACTTCTGAAGCTACCCCATCAGCATTCCGCCGTTTACGTTGAGGACGTGGCCGGTGATGTATCCCGAATCGGGAGAGGCGAGGAAGCAGACTGCGTGCGCTACTTCCTGGTCCGTGCCGGCGCGTCCAAGTGGAATTGTCTTCGACATCGTGTCGCGCAGCTCCTGGCTCAGAACCTCGGTCATGGCGGTTTGGATCCATCCGGGCGCGACAGCATTTACGGTTATGTTTCGCGATGCGACCTCTCGAGCTACCGACATCGTGAGCCCGATCAGTCCGGCCTTTGACGCCGAGTAGTTCGCCTGCCCGGTCTGGCCCATCTGTCCGAAGATGCTGGTGATGTTGATGATCCGTCCCCAGCGTTGCTTGAGCATCGAGCCGATCACCGCCTGAATGCACAGATACGGACCAGTGAGATTGGTGTCGAGCACCGCTTCCCAGTCGGCGCGCTTCATGCGCATCACGAGTTGATCGCGGGTGATGCCGGCGTTGTTGACGAGAATGTCGATTTTTCCAAAGCGCTCGAGCGCCGCTTTCGTGGCAGATTTGATTTGCTCTTCCTGGGCGACGTCCATGGTGAAGCTGCCCGCTTCGCCGCCGGCAGCGGCGATCTCGGCTTCCACTTGCTGGAGCTTGTCGGCATTGCGCGCCGCCAGTGCGACCCTCGCTCCCTGCGCAGCTAGACGCAGAGCGCATGCGCGTCCAATCCCCTGTGAGGCTCCCGTTACCAGTGCTACACGACCTTCCAATGGTTTCATTCGATCTGGTTTGAAGAACCGAGAATTATAGAAGGAGCGGCCCGAGCCTGCTCTTATGCAGGATGAAATGACCCATTTTGCCCGCGGACGATTGCGGATTAAGGCACCAAATCCTAAGTACAACCAGCTACTCTGCTTCTTGATTCCACACGAGTTAAGGCCACTTTCACCTTAGGTACCTTAGTCCGATTCTACGAGTCAGTTGTTACGCAATTTAGACCTTCTGTTCGAGTGAGTGTGGTGAACTGGCCCGCTACTCTCGCCTTTTCCTTGGAGGCGAGATTTTGGTTCAGACTTCACGGTTCGGCACCCTCGTATGCGCTCTGCTCGGATTGGCGCTCGTAACCGGCTGCGGCGGCGCAGCTCCTAATCAGCTGGCTTCGTCAGGCACTACGACGACCTCCGCCAGCGGATCAACTTCAGGCACAAGCACGCCAACGACGCCGACGCCAACTCCGAGTCCGACGCCTACGCCGACTCCAACGCCGACGCCTACCCCGTCCCCAACACCGACTCCGGTCGTGACCACCACGACTCTGACCGCGGAAACTGGAGCGAATACCAGCGTGGCAGCATCATTCGGTGTTCAGTCCAACGGGAATGAAGGGGGGGCGAACGTCAGCAAAGTCGACACGCGTACTCTGCTGTATCCGGGAGCAACAACGAAAATTTACGCCCACTTCATGCCCTGGTTCGGAGATGGCGGCCACATGGATGTGGGCTATACATCGAGCGATCCCAATCAGGTGAAGCGTCAAGTTTCTGACGCACTGAGCCGTGGAATCTCTGGCTTCATTGAGGACTGGTACGGTCCCAATAATTCCATGCCGAATGCGACGGCGTTCACGCTGAAGGCTGAGGCAGAAAGCCGGAACGGCGCGTTTGTCTTTGCGATGATGGAAGATGCAGGAGCGTTGGACCAATGCGGGAAAACTCCCGGCTGCGATGTTACTGGACAGATGATCAGCGATCTCACATATGCTTACAACAATTTCGAGACCTCGCCGGCATACATGACCATCGCCGGACGGCCAGCGGTTTTCTTCTTCGATCCTGAGCGTTTCGGGATGCTCGACTGGAACCGCATTGCATCTTCCGTACCGGGCAATCCGCTATTCATCTTCCAGAACGCAGGCGCTTTCACCCATCCGCAAGCGGGCGGCGGCTTCTCCTGGGTCATGATTTCCGGCGACGCCAACGACTGGAGTCAGTCGTATCTCGACGACTTCTATTCAACCGGTCTCAGCCACCCGCAAATCCATACGTTCGGCGCAACCTGGAAAGGGTTCAATGACTCCCTGGCGAGCTGGGGCTCCAACAGAATCGTGAATCAAAACTGCGGGCAAACCTGGCTCAACACGTTTTCCGAAATCGGGAAATACTACTCGGCGAATTCGCAGCTCGAATCGCTGCAGCTTGTTACCTGGAACGACTATGAGGAAGCCACCGAGATCGAAACTGGCATCGACAACTGCATCAATGTCTCAGCATCAGTTTCGGGAACCCAACTTTCCTGGACTCTCAGCGGGCCCGGGCAGGAGAATACGATCGACCATTACACGCCGTACATCTCAGTCGATGGCGAGAACCTGATGCCGCTCTCCGATGTCCCGGCAGGCACGCACACGCTGGATCTATCGGGCTATCACTTCACTGCCGGCAGCTACAAGGTGTACGTGAAAGCAGTAGGCAAACCGAGCATCAAGAATCAGATGTCAGGAGCGGCAACGTTTGTGAGCAGCGGGAGTTAGGTTGGAGTCTTCGCCTGATCTGCCCACGATTTCTGGTAGGCTGACGTTTTCGAGCAGGTTCATGTCGTGCTGGTATTCAACATCAGTCAGGCGAAGACTCATCTTGCGAAGCTAATTAAGTTGGCCGAGCAGGGCGAAGAGGTATTTCTCGCGAGACGCACACAGGTTGTCGCGCGCGTCTTGCCCATAAAACGCAAGCCTACGCGTCGTAAGCTCGACATCCTACGTGGAAAATTCAAAGTTTCTCGGAAATTTTTCGAACCGCTCCCGAACTCAGACTTGGACGCCTGGAATAGCCAGAACATTTTTATTCTTAGGTGAAGACTGAGAAGGGCAATGTCCTTCATCTGTTGCATCGGCGGCGCATATCCGCTACCCCGAGTCCCGCGTTTTGTGCGGGACGAACGAAGGTAGCCCACCATGCAGCGAAGCGGAATGGTGGGATGACGGTCATTACAGTTTGGAGTCCGGCTTCTAGCCGGACGAATGAGAGTTTGGGTTATTCAATCGTTCCCATCCGGAAAACGCGAGATTCTCAATCGTCCGGCTGAAGGCCGGACTCGATAGCGTGCTTTTTCTCTGACCCACCATTTCGCTTCGCTGCATGGTGGGCTACTCTCGCGCGTCCCGCCGTTGGCGGGACTTCTCTTCAATCTGGAAGTAAGTGGTACCGCAGTGCTTTCCCATTCCGTTTTTTATGCGGCGAATGCGCGAAGTCTCAAGTGCCACGCCTTTCGATGTAAGTTGCAGCAATTCTTCCCGTACAATCCCCTAAACCGTGTACGACGACAGCATCAGCCAGGATGACGTGCAGGAGCTGCACGAGCATGCCGAGCACGCGCAGCATGACCGGTCGCTGCTGCCGGTGAGCTTCAGCATGAGCGTGCTCGCGGTCCTCGTCGCGGTCGTGACCTTGCTCGGTCATCGCGCTCATACCGAGGAAGTCGTCGCGCAAATCAGGGCTACTGACACCTGGGCCGAATATCAGGCGGTGAACACACGCAGACATACTTACGAGGTGTTTGGCGAGTTCATTGAGATCACTCCGCCGAAAGATCCGGCCGCAGCACAGAAGATGCACGACAGCTTTCTTCACCAGAGCCAGCAGTACGAAGATCGACGCAAAGAGCTTCGCAGTGAGGCCGAGCAGCTTGAGCAGGAGGTTCGCGGCGATGAGCGCAAAGCCAATCGTTTCGACTTCGGTGAAGCTCTCCTTGAAGTCGCCCTGGTGATCACTTCCATTACTCTCCTCACGCGGCGCCGGCCGTTTTGGCATATCGGTACTGCGATCGGGGTGCTGGGCATTGTCGTCGCAGCTACCGGAGTGTTCGTGAGGTAGTTCTCGGCGAGCAGCTGCGAACGGCCAATCCTCGGCAGAGTGCGTATCCGCAGAGCTCGACCAGCAGGTCAGGATTAATGACCAACCGTTCTATACCGTAAACCATCCAAACTAGAGCTGCGATTAGCGGCATTCTGACCCGTATGAATGCTGAAGAGACCCTTATTTCCCTGCCTGCCGAGTGCAATGGCACGTTAGAACACCAGGCTGCTCCGCTTCCCCCGGCGCTGGTTGAAACGATGAAGATTGTCTTTCGCGAAACGCACGGGGCCGAGATGACACCGGAGGACCGTGAGTTTCTGGGCATCGCCGATCAGTGAAGAAGAAAAAAGTCGATGGAAGTGCACTTACGCCTGCGGTGGATGGCTCCGGCCAGGAGCGCGATGCGCGTCTGAACAGGGCCATCGAGACGGTGTTTCGGCTCACGCACAGCCGTGAAATGACGCCCAAGGAACGCCGCGAGTTCGGCCTCAAACATTCCAACTCTAACCACAAGCAAAAAGCCCCTGCACAAAAAGGCGCTGCCAAAGGCAGCCGCTTGCGGGCTTCGCGGCTTGAGTCGTCCGAGTTTTGCTAACGTGGCATCGGACGCAGTTCTAACTGCCGTTTGCTAACATCGATTGGTGGCCTCTTCCGGCAAAGTTCGCGTTCGATTTGCGCCTTCACCGACCGGTTTGTTGCACGTCGGCAATGCGCGCACGGCGCTCTTTAATTGGCTGTTTGCACGACAGAAAAAGGGCGTTCACGTTCTGCGAATCGAAGACACGGATGTAGAACGCAGCGAAGCCCGTTTTGAAGCTCAGCTCCTGGATGATCTGCGCTGGCTGGGTATCGACTGGGACGAAGGACCTGACGTCGGCGGCCACTTTGGGCCATATCGGCAGAGCGATCGAATGGACATTTACCAGCGCTATGCTGAGCGATTGCTCGAAGAAGGCAAAGCTTATCTCTGCTTCTGCACGGCTGAGGAACTTGAGCGCGAGCGTCGCGAAGCCGCCGAGAAGCACCTCCCCCAGGTGTACTCAGGAAAGTGCCGGCACTGCGATCCGGTAGAAGCGAAGCGCCGCCGCGAGAGTGGCGAGCCTGCGGCCATTCGCCTGAAGATTCCAGAGCACCCGATCCATTTTCACGACATCGTTCGCGGCGACGTAACTTTCGACAATGAATCGGTGAGCGATCCCATTATCGTGCGTTCGTCGGGTGTGCCGGTTTACAACTACGTCGTGGTGGTAGACGACGCCGAAATGAAGATCACGCATGTGATCCGCGGCGATGACCACCTGTCGAACACTCCCAAGCAGGTGGCGCTCTATGAAGCGCTGGGATTCCCAGTTCCGGAATTTGCGCACCTTTCCACGATACTCGGTCCCGACCGCGAGCGTCTTTCAAAGCGGCATGGCGCAACCTCGATTTCGCAATTCCGCGAGATGGGAATCCTGCCGGAAGCGCTGGTGAACTACCTGGCTCTGCTCGGATGGGCTCCGACTGGAGGCACGCGCGAAACGTTTACGCCCAGGGAATTGATCAAAGAGTTCTCGCTGGAGCGTGTGACGCCTTCTCCCGCGGTGTTTGACTTCGAGAAGCTTTATTGGTTGAACCGCCATTACATCAAAGCGGCCGACGCACAGCGCATCGTGGCTTTATCGTTACCGTACTTTTCCAAATCGGGACTTGTGCCGGAGGAGCCCAGCGCTGAGTTGCGCGAGTGGATCGAGAAAGTGATTGCGCTACTCGTCCCATATGTGGATCGTCTCGATCAACTTACCGACAAAGCCAAGCTTTTGTTTGAGTATGACGCCAGCCATGCTGTGTCAGCTGAAGATAATCAGCCGCTGCTGACATCCGATGTTGGTCGCAAGGTGGTTTCAGCGTTCCAAGCCGAAGTGCATGCAAGCAGTAATGGCTTCAGTGCTGAGAGTTTCAAAGCACTCATTAATCGGATTAAAGAAGGGACCGGCGCGAAAGGCAAAGAGCTATTTCACCCCATTCGCATCGTGCTCACGGGCTCGCATTCCGGGCCGGACTTCGACCGCGTGATTCCTCTTATCGAGACGGGCAGCCACCTGAATTTACCGCGCCACGTGATGAGCGTACGTGAAAGGGCAGAAGCCTTTCAGCGAGCGTGGCAGCAATAAGCGAATCCTAATCGGCTTCTTGCGCGATTTGCGGCAGCAGACTCAACGGAGCGGGCACGAGAGCCCCGCGAACTTTCTTATATGCGGCCCAGAGGAGCGAGGGCTGTCCGTAGCGAACCGGGCCGACAGGATTCAACGGCTGCTCACCGACGAGCAGTTGGGCATTGAATTTTGTCCCATCGAAGAACTTGATCATTGCCTCGACGCAGACAGGCCGCGAGTGTACCTGCTTGCGAGCGCCGGGACAGTTATTCACCTCCCAACGCAGGCCGGCCGATGGCCCGGCAGCGTGCGCGATCCAGTAATCAGCTGATTGGTGGGGCAGAGAGGAATCCAGCATCGAGACCGGCGCGTTCTTCGCATGCGCGATGATGTCGGCATGCTCGGGAGATCCATCGCGACTCTCCTGTTCCGTTGCGGGTTGATCGAAAAGCACGGCAGCATCCGATGACGCAGAGACCGGTTCCGGATCCGGAACACTACTCTGCGCTTCTTGAGCAGGGGCCGCTTGCGTCGCCGTGGATAGCTGATATTCCTTGCGCACGAAGAATATTGCGCCGAAAACTACCAGCGCTCCGACCCACAAAAGCATCTGATCGCGCGACACAACGCCTCCGATTATCTGCTCGTTTCTATCGGCGGACGATTACTACTCTGACTCTATTCTGCAGCTGTGCGCGCGCAGTTCACCCATTACGAAGGTGCACCTTCGCAGATACCCCTGCGAGCGTATTCGGCATGAACTATCGGTGTTAGAATCCGCGACAAGAAGCAGTGAGCGTGTGATTCAGCGCATTGCAGAAGAGTGCGAGGGGGCGCGTCGGCTGCGGCGGACGGAGCCTCTGATATGGCAGGCGAATCGGAGCTGGTCATTCTTGTCGGCTTCATGGGAGCCGGCAAGACGACGGTCGGGAGAGAACTGGCAAAGGTCCTGAACTGGCCTTTTTACGACCTCGACGCGCTCATCGAGGGCCGGACCGGTCGCACCGTTCCGGCGCTGTTTGCGGAGCAGGGAGAACCGGCCTACCGCAAGCTGGAAGCGCAATCGCTTCGCGAACTGCTGCAAACGCTCGAAGACGAGCCGGCCGTCATCGCTCTGGGTGGCGGCGCCTTCGTGCAGGAAACGATCCGGCAGATTCTCCGCGACAATTCCGCCTCCGTGGTGCATCTGGACGTTGGCCTCGAAGAGGCGCTGCATCGTT
>DASTZZ010000100.1 GCA_035764005.1 Terriglobales bacterium | reverse complement strand
GCCGTCGTACTCCGAGCCGTAATAATCGCGATCAACAGCGCCGTACTTCGGATAGACGCCATGCGGCCTGACCATCAACTCTTTGGCAAAGCAGTGCTTTGCCATGTCGATGAATGAGCTGTCAGGCAGTGAGGCGTTCGCCAAATCTCGAATTTGGTGGTCCCAATAATTAGCAAACACGAGCAGCGCTCGATAGAACTCTTCAGGTTTTGGGTCTAGATGCGCCGGCGGATATGCCGGATAACTGTGCCCGTAGTAAACGCGTGCAATCTTTCCGTCCTTTATTTCAGCCGTACGATGCCAGGTCTGGACGATGAATTTGTCGTGCGCCTCGACATCTCCGAACACCACAACTTCGATATACGAATCCGACAGAGGAAAAACTTTTCGGACCGCCGGCATCCATCCGCCAAGCAACCCGTCGAAGCGCTTTTCGACTACGTCACCGCGAATTTCCGAAATGTACTGGCTGGGATGGTAGGTACGAGTGTTGCCGCCTGGATATACAGGTTGCGTATCCTCAGCCTGAACCGTGCCTACGAACGCGTCCCAGCGAAAGCGCGGCGGAGGGAAATTCTGTCCCTCCCGCCTGGGTGGCCGAAATGAGCCTTGAGGAGGAGCGGCTTTTTTCACCTCTTCTATGTCAGGATCATCGCCGCCGGCCAGGAGCTTCTCGGCCAGCAGATCGTGGCCGGACAGACCGATATCGTCCATGCTCAATCCAAGATGAGGAGGATCGTCGGTCGCGAACGCAGCCTCAGCGCTCTTTGCCAGGATTCTTGATCCGCTCGGCGAAACGAACGTGATCGCGCCATCGCGCTCGCGCAAATCTTCGTAGACCTTCCAGTGCGTGCCGTTGAGCGTGAACTCGGAGATTTGCGTATATCCAGAGACATCCGGCGGCGCAGAGTTCCTTGCCGGCGCTTCGCTTTGCTCAAACGCCGCGTACATCTCCCTGGCATGGCTCAAGAGAGCGGCGCTTGCAGTTCCCTTCAGAAGAAATTCCCGACGATCCATGTATCTCCTTTTTTATCGTGGATCTGCTGTCATCTTTGAGCGATGTCCGGTCGTGGTCGTCCAATAATCCATCCACGCGGAGCGAATCCCGTTCGTTCGTTCGATCAATTCTTTGCTTGGAGTTTGCCCGTGCTGCACGACCATTACGAAACCAGTGTTGAAGTTCTTCTGCGCGTGATCGACATCGGGCGAGCGAGGACCTTCGGCGGCAATCACATCCTGGATAGTGATTGTCGTGCGATCGGCCTTGAAAATCGGATGACCGTTGGCGTCCTTACCTGCCGGTTGGAGATTTCTCAAAATAAAGAAGTCCGGCACTTCGGCCGCGGAAATCATTCCCATCGAATAGAGATCGAGATACGACCAGCCTGTGGCGGGAACGTAGTAGTCATCATCGAGCTGCGTAAACGTTCCATCATGATTGTCTTGCCAGACGCCGCCTCCCATAGCCGAGGCCTCGGTCGGCCGCTGAAACGGAAATGCTACCGGCGCCTGCAATCCTCGCGTCCAGTGCACCGGGCCTAACTCAATGGTTTCGTCCTTGACCTTGGCTCTGTCGTCGGCGCCCCAGCGGTGTCCCATCTCATGCCCAATTTGGGACATTGCGTAGTCGTACGGAAGGAGCTTTCCGTCGGGCGTGCGCTCACCAATCTGATGCGTATAGAAGGTAATGTCATGATCGCTGCCAACCGGAGCATCCACAGGCGGATACTCCTGCATCTGGTTCGATCCCACATAAACCGGCTGAATGAATTGCCACTGGAACCTGCCCTGACTGCAGTAGCTCTCGAGATTGCCTTGCTCGCTGCCAATGCCGGTCACGTTCCCGCCCCTCGGACCATTGCTCGGCGTGCCGGCCTCCTGATTGTCCACGCGAAAATCTGAGTAGTAGGCGAGGAAGTCGAACTTGTCGCCGAGCGCTTTGATTACGCTGCAAGTCAAATCGCGGGGATTAGGCAGTGAGTAGTAGTGAAACGACTCATACACGATCGGATATAGACCATCGCTCTGCTTGAGTTTCGAGAATTCCACTTCGGGACTGCGGATGGAGGACAGCTTCAACCGCGCCGCCGCAGCCTGACTGGCTGGCCTGGATGAATCTCCAGCGGCGAAGGCTTCGGCTGAGACGTCGACCTGAGCAATGCCGCGAAGGCCGGGCGGCAGAATTCCCTGAATGGAAATGGTGTTGCCGCTTGTCTTGACCTCTCGGGATAAGCCCGGGCCAAAGGCAACATATCTCGACGTTCCGCCACCGTTGCGCTGCCGTGGCGCGAAGCCGCGCACTGTCCAAACGACATCGGCCGTTTCTGAATCTTGAGCCGCAGACCCGCCGTGAGGATTGAAGTGGACGCGATAGCCAATGCCCGGCAGATTGGCATCGCCTTCTTTCAACACCGGCGCGGTGGTGTCGAGATTGATCTTCAAAAAAACGCCGTCAACGCTTGCGATTGTTACTTTGCGTAAGTCGAGAAATCCCGGGGCGCTAGAGCGCTGTTTGTTCGTGAGAGTGGCAATGGTCTTTTCTGCAGTGTTCGTGACTATTGGGAACACACCGACGACTGCGTCCTTCGCGGAGAGCTCTTTGTAGGACATCGTGATCTTGCCGTCCCGAAATAGAGCAGCCTGAAATTGATTAACGGTTTTCGTCCAGGTGAAGTCCTGAATGTTGCCCCACGGCTCGGTCACGTCCCAGGTAACCACGACGTGGTCGTCGAGCTCTTTTACATAGCCTTTTCCGGACATTCTCAGTTTCAGGAAGACACAAATGCCTGAGACCGAATTGATCAGCGTGCCGGGAGCTTCGGATAACTGCTCAAAGCGCGCGAGAGAGACTCCCCCAAAACGGAAGCTGCCGGATCCTGGGAATCCGCGACGAGCGCCTTCGCTTTCGCGCTGGGGTTCGCCAAAACGAATCGATCCATTTGCTCCTGTCGAAAACGAGCTCCACTGCTTTCCGGCAAAAGGAAACTGGAACTTGTGCAACGTAACTTCTGCGTCTGAGATCTCGTTCCCAAAATCGGAATCCCATTGGAGCGGAAGATTTTCAACCCCATAACCCCTGGCTCCAGGAGTAAAGCGCAGAGTCCTCCCGGTGAGGTCGAAAAGGTGCTCCTGGCCGAGAACTCCATCGTCCAATTCGAGGACAATGAGATTTCCGTTCGTTGACACTTTGCCGATTGGCTTGCCGGCGCGTTGTCGATCTTGTGCAGTGGCAAGCTGTGGCAGCGACATCCAGCAGCAGATCAGGCAAAGCAGTACAGGGCGGATCTGAGCCGGGAATTGGGAGCTATGGGTCGATCGATTCAGTGTGCGCACAGGCAGCTAGAGGTTTGGCCTGAACTGTATAAAATATCCAACTGCTCACGTCAAGCCTAAAGCTGCCTTAGAAAAATCCGCGAAGCCTACTCGCACGACCGTAAACGAGCGCGGGCCTTTTCCCTGGGAAGGCTGTGGAGCATCGGGTGCAGGAGGTATTGTTTCCGTCCATGCGCCGTATACTTTGTCGTCGTAGGCGGCGGTCAGCCACGTGTAATCGCCTCGAAAGGCCCGCTGAGTTATCACGAGCGCAGTGAGGGTGGCAGGTTAGAGGCTGCCAGACAACTCATCTCGGCCCATTTTGGGACTGCGGAACCTCTCCGGAATACCAAGCGTCGTCAAGCCCAAGAACTAGCCTTTATGCAGGTACCGGAGGACGTTGCCGATGCCAATCCGTGTGCTGCTGAAAAAGATGAGCGGCGGCGATCACCTTCTCGTCCTGAAGGGCGCGAGCCATAAAGACGATTCCATAAGGCAGCTTCTTATCGCTGAAGCCGCAGGGCACGCTGATCGCCGGCAGGCCACACAAGCTTGAGACTCCGTCGGGCTCCGGACTCGGCGCAGGCCGAGGCCCTCGCCGCGCTCGCGGCGGAGTTGGTGTCTTCGGGGGCGGCTCATGGAGCAGCGATGCAGCTCCGTCTTGCGCCGCTGTGGTGAGCACGTCAAACTCATCGAAGAGTTTGTCGACGTTTGCCTGCAGAAATTTTCGAACTCTTTGCACTTGCAGGTAATCATTGGCCGAAAATTGCATGCTCGCATAACCGTTCACGCGGCCCAGCGGATCGTCGAGTTCGGCGCACTTTCCCGATTTGATAAGTTCTTGAAACGACGACGCAGCTTCTATGAGGATGGTCAATTCCGCGGCTTCCTCGTAAGCTCCGTCGGGAACGCGTACTTCGCGAACCCTGGCCCCGTGCTGCTCAAGCACGTAAATCGCGTCGTCAACGGACTTCTCGAGATCCGCAGGCAGCTTGCGCCACGCGTTGGTGATTTTCCCAATTCGCAACGGACGAGAGCCGAATTCGGAATATGAAAACGCGGCAAGATGCTGAGGGAGAGAGTCGTAATCCTTGGGATCGTGCCCGGCGAGGGCAGAAAGCACCAGACCGCAATCTTCGGCTGTACGGCACATCGGACCAAGCTTATCCATCGTCCAGGCAATCGCCATCGCTCCATAGCGGCTGACTCGTCCGAAGCTCGGCCGTAATCCCGAAATCCCACAATGGGACGACGGACACAAGATCGATCCGCGAGTGTCCGATCCCAAAGCGAATGGGGCGAGCGCCGCCGAGACGATAGCTCCCGAGCCGCTCGACGAGCCGCAGGTCCAGTAATCGGTGTTCCAGGGGTTGCGCGCCGGCCCGGTGAATGAAGCAAAGCCGTTCGTATATCCGAGGCCTCCTGCGAGTTCGATCATCGCGGCCTTGCCGATCAACACCGCTCCAGCGGCGTTCAGCTTCTCGATAACGGTGGCGTTGTAGTCGAATTTCTGTTCCCGAAATGGGCGCGCCCCCCAGGTGGTGGGATACCCGGCAACCGAGACCAAATCTTTCGCCGCGTAGGGAATCCCGTGCAGCGGACCGCGATCATGGCCCGATGCCAGCTCTTCTTCAGCCGCCTTCGCCTGCTTCAGCGCCAATTCGCTCGTGAGGTTCACGTAAGCGTTGTATTTTGGGGCGAGCTTCTCGCTGCGCGAGAGGTACTGCTGCGCCAGATCAACGGGAGAGATCTGCCGCTTGCGGATTAGCGCTCCGAGTTCTCGAATGGAAAGGAAAAACAGGTCCTCGCTCATTCGGGCCTGTCCTGTACGACTTGTTGTTTGCCGGCTTCCGCCGACGAGCTATCGGTTGTCACACGCAATACTTCAGCCGGAGGGTCGCCGTTTTCAAGCTGAAAGGCGCGCATCGGCTGCATCATTCGGGCATTGGCCACGAGGATTCTGTGTATGCGTTCGCTCTGCTCCTCAGAGAGCCGGTGTCCCCAGATCCGAACCGCATTCTGATATCTGCTTTCCACTTCGTCCTGTTCTGTTTGAGTAAGCCCCTCCTCCACCGCCGCAGAAGAACTCGCAGTGGAAGCGGCAGGTTTCGCAGCACTTTCCTGAGCTTCAAGCAAATGCTCAGGGCCTGCCGATACGGCGATTCCCGCAATTCCTGCTAAACGGATACTGAAGTCTCGCCTCGAAATCATGTTCTCCATTTCCTCATTCTTTAACTATTGCCCCACCCCGACAGCACCGGCCGGAGAATGCATCCGGTATTCATGCGGCGGTTCGGCGTTGAGCAGATAACGCACGAAGTAGTCCCAACGCCGACGCGTCATGTAGTTGCTGGCATTACCGTATCCGTGGCGTTGATTGGGGAGCAGCAGCAGATCGAAGTCCTTGTTGGCTTTGATGAGTTCATCGACCACGAGCAAGGTATTGTACGGCGGAACGTTGTCGTCCATAGTGCCGTGGGCAAGAAGCAGATGTCCTTTCAGATTCTTCGCCAGCGGCTCGTTAGCCTGATCGGAGTAGTTGGATGTTCCATCCGAGTTCTTCTTCAGCAGGCCCATCCACTTTTCCGCCCAATCATCTTCGTAGTCGCGGTTGTCGTGATTTCCCGATTCGGAAATTCCTACTTTGAAGAAGTCGGGATAGCGAAACATGGCGTCGGCTGCAGCGTATCCGCCGCCGGAATGGCCGTAGATGCCGGCGCGGTCAAGATCGATCCACGGATATTTTTTAGCAAGCTGCTTCATGCCTGCCACCTGGTCGGGCAAGGTATTGTCGCCGAGATCCTTGGCGTAGAAGTCATGAAAGCTTTTTGAGCGCAGCGGATTTCCCAGGCCGTCGAGCTCGATCACAATGAATCCCAGTTCGGCAAGCGCCTGCGCATCGCCTCGACTCGCCGAGAAAGAGCGGCTGCCGACGCTGCCTCCCTGCGGTCCGGGGTAGATATGGTTCACGATCGGGTACTTCTTGCTGGCGTCGAAATTTGTCGGCTTAAACATCAGTCCGTAGAGGTCGGTCTTGCCGTCGCGGGCTTTCACGGTGAATGGGATCGGCGGCTTCCATCCATTCGCGACCAGTTTGGAAATGTCTGCCTTGCCGAGCGTCGCGATCACTTTGGCATTGCTGTCGCGAAGCACAGTCACCGGCGGGACGTCGGGTTGCGAGTAGCTGTCCACGAAGTACCTTCCCGACGGAGAGAACGACACTTCATGATTTCCCGGTTCGGGAGTGAGCAGGGAAAGATTCGTGCCGTCAAAGCCCACGCGATAGAGGTAAGCGAAATACGGATTCGTTCCTTTCTCGCGCCCGACGGCGAGGAAATAGAGTTGGCGGTTCTTCTCGTCAACCTGCAGCAGTTGCGTGACCGCCCATTCTCCCCGGGTGATCTGATTCTTCAGCGTGCCGGTTGTGAGGTCGTATAGATAAAGATGCCCCCAGTTGTCGCGTTCTGAGTACCAGATGATCTCGTTCGACGCCGGCAGATACCGCCAATTCACGCGTCCTGCACCGGACTCGTAATAGGTCGGGACGGTCTCCTGCATTACCTCGCGGATGACGCCAGTCGAAGCATCGGCAACACGCAACCACTCCTGCTTGTGATCGCGCGAAGTCGAGACGAACGCGACCTTGGTGCTGTCTGGACTCCACTGCACATCGCTCCACTCGCCTCCGCGGCAAACGAGGTGATCGCACAACGTTCCGCGATGCTGATCGGGCGGCAATTGGAAGCGCACGACGCGTGGAGTATCAACATCGATTACAACGCGCTGGATGGTCGTGACCACGTCGTCGCCGGGGAGAGGATACTTCCACGCCTGCAGCGTGGGATGTCCGACTTGTGTCCGCACAAGATACATCTCTCCCACGCCGCGCTGATCCTGTTGGAAAGTGGCAATGTGCTTTGAGTCGGGCGACCAGACGAGAATTGCGCGGTTGCTGTGTGTCCAGCCAGCGTTGTCGGTGGCGTAGCCGAAGTCTTTCACACCATCGGTGGTGAGCTGAGTCTCTTTGCCGGTGGCAGTGTCGCGCATCCACAAGTTCCAATCGCGGATGAACGCCGTGCGCTTGCCGTCGGGGGATGGAACATCCGTGCGCATCGGCGGAGCGCCGGGAACCGGGGGAAGCGGCGGTTCATCGCCATTGCTTTCTCGTCCTCCTTCCGCCGTGCACTGCGTACCCTGAACGTCGCATTTCCAGCGGCGTCCTTTGAGGTTGAACTCGACCGTCTGGCCATCAGGCGAGAGCTCGACCTGCTCGAATGGAAGATGCTTTGCCTCGTACTTGGCATTCGCGGCAGACGACAGAGCAGCCGCGAGCTTCGAGTGCTCAAACAAACTCGAGCGTTTGCCCGTGGCCGCATTCACCACGACAAACTCGCTGCCTTCCGGAGTGACATCGCGAAACCAGAAGCGATCGTCTTTCAGCCAAGATGGACGCACCGTGCCAAACACCAGCGGAGTCGTGTTGTAGGGCATGAACTTTTCCGCGCGCGCGTAGTCGTCGGCGGAAATCGTTGGCGTTGAGTTATTCGTTTGGGCTTGAGAAGAAAGCTGGAACAGGACACAGAATAAGAAAACGTGTGCGCTCTGTCGGATTCGGGACATGCGACATGGTCGCAAATCATCGCCAATTCGTAAACGTTCGCCATCTTATGCATTTTGAGGGAGTGTTATAAGCACCTCCCCGACTCAGACAAGGTTCTTTCCTAACCCGCAAGATCTGAGTCAACATGAGCTTCTCGTTCGCGGATGACATTCCTCGAACCTCGTCAGCTATACTCGCGGTACAAATTTTGCGACCCAGGCAGTTGAACAATAGGAGTGCAAATGCCACCTGATTTTATCTCCAACGTTTATGTCTTTATTGTGGCGGGATTTTGCGGTTTCGAGCTCATCAAGCGGGTCTCGCCGCTGCTGCACACCCCGCTGATGTCGCTGACCAACGCGCTCGATGCGATCGTGGTAGTCGCCGCTATCATTATCGCTGGACGGCACGAAACTGCGTTGACGACCGTGCTGGGCGCTATCGCGATCGCTGCATCGTTCAGCAACATGGTAGGCGGCTTCTTTATCACCGACCGCATGCTGCGCATGTTCAAGGCTGGGAAGGCGAAGCAATGATGACCATCGCCGGTGTTCAGCAGTATCTCGACTTCGCCTATGTCGCCGCAGTCATTCTCTTTATTCTTTCGCTCAAGTGGCTGAGCTCGCCGACAACGGCACGATGGGGCGTGCTCGCCGGCGAAGTCGGCTCCGCCATTGCCGTCGCGGCGACTCTGTTTAATCCCGAGATCGTTCAATACAAGTGGATCATCATCATGCTCATCATCGGCGCCGGCGTCGGCATCCCCTTGGGCCTGGTGAAGATGACGGCGGTCCCGCAGCGAACGGCCTTGAGCCATGCCTTCGGAGCAGCTTCGGCGGCGATGATCGGAATCGCCGAATACTACGTAGGTGTTCCGCGTGTGACCCGCTTTCAAATGGGCGAGATCGGGCTCGAGGTAATCATCGGATCGCTAACGTTTACCGGAAGTTTGATCGCTGCCGGCAAGCTGCAGGAGATTCTGCCGCAGCGGCCGATCGTCTATCGCGGGCAGAACATCGTGAGCCTTGCCGTGCTTGGTTTGGCTCTGCTGCTCGCGGTCCTCATGGTGATCAATCCTGCGCAATCGTGGTTGTTTCCCATTATGGTCATCGTCGCGCTCGGATTCGGAGTCCTTTTGGTCACGCCGATCGGCGGCGCCGACATGCCAACGGTGATTTCGCTCTTGAACTCCTACGCCGGCTTTTCTGCCGCCCTGCTCGGATTTGTTCTGAACAGCAAGGTGCTGGTCGTCGCCGGTGCGCTCGATGGCTCTTCCGGATTTATTCTCTCCGTCATCATGTGCAAGGCGATGAACCGCTCCTTCACCAACGTTCTGTTCGGAGCGTTCGGCCAGGTTGCCACCTCGACTTCCGCTGCGAAGGAAGAACGACCCGTGCGCAGCGCCTCACCCGAGGATGCCGCGGGAATTTTGGAGATCGCGCGCAAGGTTGTGATCGTTCCTGGCTATGGCATGGCGGTAGCCCAGGCACAGCATAAAGTCCGGGAACTGTATGACGCGCTCATCAAGCGCGGAGTCGATGTGCAGTTCGCCATTCACCCTGTCGCCGGTCGCATGCCCGGCCACATGAACGTGCTGCTCGCCGAAGCCGATGTGCCTTACGACCACCTGAAGGAGATGGATGACATCAACGGCGACTTACCACAAACCGATGTAGCGCTGGTGATCGGCGCCAACGACGTTACCAATCCGGCGGCCAAGACGGATAAATCAAGTCCCATTTTCGGAATGCCGGTGATCGATGTGGAGAAGGCACACACCACGATGGTGATCAAGCGCAGCATGAATCCGGGCTTTGCCGGCATCGATAACCCGCTTTATTACATGGAAAACACCCTGATGCTGTTTGGCGACGCGAAGGCTTTCGTCACAAACATTGTGAAAGAGCTTTCAACTCACAACTGAAATAGACTCTTGGTTTTCTTCTCGAACATGATTCGCGACTACGTGCCATCGAGTCCCACCAGGTTGCTGCGTGAGTTGGTTGTGGAAAAGGTAGGACTCCACCTCGCTATTCTCATTAAGTTTCCTGATTTGGGAGCTATTTGTCTGTCTCCTTGTTTTCGAAATTCGTCGGAGGGTTGGTGAACTCGTCGCGTTTGCTGGACTCAAGGTCCCCAAGTCACCTGTAAGTCAGGAACTCCGGAAAGATCGAAACGGGCGTAGCAGTACCTGTCTTCCGTTCTGCCGCCAGGGAGCAAATTGGCCTTCTGCTGCATCCCTTCCAGAGTGAAGCCAAGCTTCTCGGCGATTCGGCGGCTCGCTTCATTTCCGCGCGAGTGCGTTAGCCCAACCCGCTGCATTCTAAGCGCGCCAAACGCATAGCGCACCAGCGCATTGGCAGCTTCCGTCGCGATCCCCCGCCGTTGAGCGCTCTTTCGCACCCAAAAGCCAGTGTCGCACTGGCGCGCCTGCCAGTCGATATCATGAAAGCCGCACCAAACTACCGCTTCCCCAGTTCGAATTTCGATTCCGATCAACTCAATATTTTGCCGCAGCAGAAAGCTGGCCATCACATGCCGGTTACGGATTTCCATGCGTGCGGCTGTAAACATATCTGGATTCTCGGCCCAGCGCATCCATCGGGTGAGCTCTGGCCACGTTTCCATCACCGCAGCGGATACGATTGCGCCGTCGCCGATCTGCTTCGGCCGGATCGTCAACCGTGGCGTGCGGATAGGCATCGGCACATCGATCAGAACTGGGTCAATGTTTGCCATGCTTCATGATACAAAGACGTAGATGTCTGATCGAATATGGAAGAAGCGCGCTACAGTTTCCCGATCCGGGATTTCCCATCTGTCCCGCTTGCGATCCCTGACTCGAACATACGCTTGTCCAATATACTTGTGCCGTTATGCTGAGTCATGACAGTTCTGATCAGATTGCGAAAGCGCAGAAGTTCCGTGACCTTCACCAGCGCGACAACGCATTCATTATTCCCAACCCGTGGGACGCGGGCACAGCTCGCCTGCTCACCCACTTAGGGTTTGAGGCGCTTGCCACAACCAGCATGGGCTCGGCCTTTTCTCATGGACGAAAGGACAACACCTTGAGTCGCGAGGAAACTCTAGCCTACGCGTCTGAAATCGTGGCCGCTTCCCCGTTGCCGGTCAGCGGTGATCTCGGGAACGGCTTTGGCGATTCACCCGAGTCTGCCGCTGAGACCATCCGGCTGGCGGGCGCCGCAGGACTGGTAGGTGGATCGATTGAAGACGCTACCGCACGCGGCGAAGATCCCATCTACGAGCTGCACCATGCAGCCGAGCGCGTACGCGCGGCCGTCGAAGCGGCTCGAGGCCTTTCTTTTCCTTTCATGCTCACGGCGCGGGCTGAGAATTTTCTCTGGAGTCGTCCCGATCTCGCCGACACGATCAAGCGCCTGCAGGCATTTCAAGATGCCGGCGCAGACGTTCTCTATGCACCAGGCCTGCGCACGCGAGAAGACATTGCTGCTGTGGTTCAGTCCGTGGATCGCCCCGTCAACGTGCTGATGGGACTGCAAGGAGTTCAGTTGGACATCACTGAGCTCTCCGCGCTCGGAGTAAAGAGGATCAGTGTCGGCAGTGCACTTTGCCGAGCGGCCCTCGGCGCCTTTTTGCGTGCCGCACGCGAAATGCGCGAGCATGGCACTTTCAACTGGACTTCCGAGGCCGTCAGCCCTCGGGAACTGACGCCACTATTCCAGGGGAATCGTAATGAAGCGAGCGGGACCGGGAACCGAACCTCGGGATAAACCAGGGAAACCCCCAAACCTACGAAATTCCTTTCGTTCCTTTTCCCGATTCAGGAACACCTATTCCGAACCAAAGATTCTAGCTGTTGATAATCTGCTTCAGATATGGTATAATACTAAAGCCCGCTTAGTCTCAGATGCCATCTGTACGGGCACTTATCACTTAGCCAAGCCAACCGAAGGCGAGGGAACAATGAATCAAGCAGTCAAACAGTTTTTTGATCACTACGAACAGGCCAATGCGACTTCGGATGTAACTTCAATCGCCAAGCTGTACGCAGATACGTTCATGTTCGCTGGAGTAAACGGGGCCCAGGCAGTGAAGAAGGAGGATTTCCTGAAAGTCATACCGAAAATGAAGGCGCATTTCGTCTCAATCGGCCTGACTAAAACGGAATTGCACAGTGTTCAGGCGAGCACGATAAACGCTAAATATTTCCTCGCGAACACAGAATGGAGGATGACCGTTGTTGATTCAAAAGGCTGCGCCAGGCAGGTGAAGGCCTTGGCGACCTACGTTTTGGAGCAAAAAGCGAATGGCACACTTGCCATTGTCTTTCAAATTGATCATCAGGACTTGGCGACAGTCGTCAACGACCAGCGAACAACGACTTCCTGAATGAATCAGGATTCCGTCCGCGGATTTCGTAATTCAAGAACTATCTCATTGTTCGTCCTGTGCTCCGTGCCTCTCTAGTTGAGCCCAACGCGGCGAAGCAGGTCCACAAGCGAGCAGCTGTTTCAGTGTTGCGCGGATGTTGGTGCTGCGTTGTTCTGGCCGGAAGGTAGCCGGGAGCCGGAAGCTGTCGTCTGACGGTTGGCTAACAGCTTAGAAGCTCAGTAGCTCGTTTCAGAGCCGCGTCTTCATGACTTCCAAGCCGGCCTTTGACACTTGCACGTCATCCTCGGATTTTCCGCCGCTAAATGCGACGATCAGAATTCCTCGTCCGGTGCGCGCAACCACGCCACCCTGCCATCCAAACTCGCCGGTCATCGGCTGGCGACCCGCGGTTCCGCTGTCTTTGAGTGTCTCTGCCATCTCGGCCGCCTTGGCATATGCGATTCCGAGAAGATTGTTCCCTTTTTCGCTCTTTTGATCCGTCATGTACCCGAGTACCGCCATTTGCGATTGCCAGCCTTCAACGCGTTCCCCTGGCGCAAAGGCAACCACCGCGACACCGTTGATATGGAGTTCATTGGCACGCGCCTTCATTGCCGCGAGCGCGGCCCGCGCAACCGCGTCAAATTGCCTCCCGCTCAGCGGCTTCGGTGTTTTCGCCAAGCCGGGAATCACGAGCGCGAGCGAAAGAATAAGAAAGAGACAAGAGGCCCGATGGGCAATCGTCATGCTGATCTTCTCCTTTGTTTCCGTTGCTGCACGAGAATCTAAGCGATTCCTGCAGCATCTGGAGTTCCGTCAAAAGTACCTCATGCGCAACGCAGTTCCCGCAGAAAGATGTTTAGGATTCCCACCATGGCATTCGTCTTTGATTCGTAGGATGCGACATTTTGCAGCTCAACCTTTATGGAATCTCACCCTCGCGCAAATTCCGCGCGAGAATGGGGCACCCGCAGGGCAGGAACCGAGCCATCTTCTTTGATCCGTGGGTTAGCGTCGCCGAGGGAGTCCCTTTGCCGAGGCTTCGCATCCAGGTGGTTCACGGAATGGTTCGATGAAAATGCGCTTGTAGCCAACTTCCAGCACGGTCAAATATTCTGTACCGCCCGGCGCCTGGAGAATTACGCTGTCGCCGGCTGCCGACTTCATCAACGCGCGCCCCAGAGGGGAAACCCAACTGATGTGGTTGCGGTTGAGATCGACCTCGTCCGTGCCCACGATGCTCACCACTCGCTCCGCTCCCGCAGAATTGGCATAGCGTACGGTCGCACCGAAGAATGTCCTCGTCGCCGCCTGCCCCGCTCTCGGAGCTTCCGGGTCCACCACTTCCGCGGCTTCGATGCGCTTGGCGAGAAAGCGAATTCGTCCATCGATCTGTCGCAGCCGCCGCTTGCCGTACTTGTAATCGGCATTCTCACTGCGATCACCGTTGCCGGCTGCCCATGCCACCACCTCCACAATGGCCGGGCGTTCCCTGATGAGCAGAAATCTGTGCTCGTCTTTGAGGCGCTGCAGCCCGCCCGGCGTTATGTAGTTCTTGTTTCGCGTGGCGGACTCGTCCGCTTGCGGTTTTCTCGTAAACCCTTTCCGCAATCTCGTAATCCTTCCTGTAGGTCATCCGCGTTCAGGGAAATCATCTGCGGTCTAACTGATTTTTTCACGTCTTTCAGTCCCCCAGCCCAGCGCCGCTCTCTCGCTTCTTGCGAGGTTCGCTTACGTTTGTCAGCGGCATTGGAAATGCCGAGGCTATTGTCAATTCGCGAGCGCGCGGTGTTAAATTCCGTGGCGGGTGGCCGACCCTCTCCCGTTGTGAATCTTCCGAAGTCTTTGTCGCTGGGACTCCAACAAAGTGGGTGCCCCATCCTTGCCTGCCTTTTGTCTAGTGCCGGGACATCCTTTCCAATTTGTTTCGAGACATCCTTTACACTCCCGCGCGAGCGAAGCGAGCGCGGGAGCGAACCAACGGATGCCTTTCAGAGCGATGGATCTTCGAGAACAAAGAGTGCAGTTCGTGGTAGCGGCGATACGAAAAGAGAAGCCGTTTCGGATTTTGTACAAGGAGTTTGGAGTTTCCGGTCCGACGGGTCGGTTATGGGTGAAGCGTTATATCGAGCAAGGCGTGGAGGGCATTGCGGAGCGCAGCCGACGACCGCATCATAGCCCACGCAAGACCAGCGACAACATCGAGCGGCAAGTAGTGGAAATGCGCGAGCGCTTTCCCGATTGGGGAGCGCGTAAACTGCAGCACCAACTGCAGCAACTGAGGGTGAAAGTCACAGTGAGCACGGTGCATCGCATTCTGCTGCGGCACGGCATGGTAGCCGACGAAGATCGCCATCGCTCTGCGCCGCAGCGGTTTGAACGAGCGACGCCCAACGAACTGTGGCAAATGGACTTCAAGAGTCCGATTCGCTGGGGAACCCCGGTGGGACCGCTGTCGGTGTTGGATGATCACAGTCGTTACGTAGTGATTCTGCACGCGATCGGCCATGCTCGCGGGGATCTGGTACGCACGAAACTGGAGCATGCGTTTGAACAAAGTGGTGTGCCACAAGGCATGCTCATGGACCACGGTTCGCCGTGGTGGAGCACAACTTCTCCCTTGGGAGCGACGAATCTCTCGTTATGGCTGATGCGCCAGGGCATTCGCCTGCACTGGAGCGGCTTTCGACATCCACAAACCCAGGGCAAGGTAGAACGGTTTCATGGATCGCTGCAACGAGCACTGGAACGGCGTGGAACGCGAGATATGACTCCGCAAGCTTGGCTGGACGCCTATCGTTGGGAGCACAACCACGTACGACCGCACGAAGCGTTGGGAATGAAGACTCCTGCCAGTGTCTGGCGGCCAAGCAACAAGCCGTATGATCCACATCCACCGCGATGGGAGTATCCGGAAAAAGCTCACGTGCTGAAGGTGGACTGCCAGGGCAAGATCACGCTATCAGGACGAAACTGGAAGATCGGCAAGGCCTTTATCGGCGAGTGGGTGCAAGTGGTGTCGGTGGAATCGCGACGGCAAATTTGCTACTGCTCCACCATGATCCGCGAGCTCGATCTGGAAAGCCAGCGCGCGACCGCGGTCGCGCGCTGGCTTTCCAGTGAGACTACTTAACCAACAAAAGTGGAAAGGATGTGTCGAAACAAATTGGAAAGTATGTCCCGGCACTAGACACAAATGACGCGCGAGGATGGGGCACCCGGCCGGAATCAGAGCAACAAAGAGGCAACAATTAATGAAAGATGCCATCTTGGAACACCCGCGGCGGATAGCGCGGATCGCCGGAACCTTATACCTGCTGGAGATGATGACGGGAGCGATCTCGATCTACGCTTTGGGCACGATCGTAGTAGCTGGCGATGCCGCAGCGACGGCGGCTAACACTCGCTCCCACGAATCGCTCTTGCTGCTAAGCTTTGCCTTCAATCTCTCGCAGTTCGCGTGCTATATCGGGGTAACAGGATTGCTGTACTGGCTGTTGAGGCCGGTCAACGCAGTCGTCTCCTTGTTGGCGGCCTTTTTCAGCCTCACCGGGTGCATCGTGGGAGCGGTGAGTTGCCTTTTTCAAATCGCTCCGCTGATTATTTTGCGCGGACCTAAGTATTTAACCGTTTTCAATAGCACTCAACTCGACGCGCTCGCTTTCCTGCTGCACAGGCTCTACAGCCAGTGCTTTGAGATCAGCTTTGTGTTTTTCGGTTTCTATTGCCTGCTGATCGGCTACCTTGTTTACAAGTCGGGATGTGTGCCGCGTCTTATCGGAGCCGGGATGATGCTTGCGGGCGTACTGTGGCTAATCTTTTTATGGCCGCCGCTCGCAGAGTCTGTGTTCCAGTATGTTGTTCTGGCAGCGCTGGGCGAACTAGCGCTGGCATTGTGGCTCGTGATTGTGGGAGTGGACCAACAACAGTGGAAGGTGCTAGCCGCGAGGGGGCCGTCCTAGCTCACTGAGCGACTGGTCGGACGAAGCCTTTGGCAGATGGGGCACCCGACGATTTTTCAACAGTTATCATGGCCCCATGCATCTAAGCAGGAGTGGCTTCGGAATAGGGAGCGCCTTTCTCAGCCTCATCGTGATCTTTGTGTCACCGCTGCCTGTACTCGCATCTGCACGTACCGCCACCGGACACTTCGAACTTTACTGCGATGGCGTCGGATTGTTCCTGGGCGGGGTGGCCCACCTTCTCCCATTGTGAATCTTGCGAGATTTTTATCGTTAGGGCTCCAACAAAGTGGGTGCTCCATCCTTGCCTGTCTTTGGCAAGGGTAGATGAGAAAGATGTTTAGGACTCCCAAGATGGAATTCGTGTTTCGATCGAGACGGCATTCGCAATTCAACTTTATGGAATCCCACTTTCGCGCAAATGCCGCGCGGGGACGGCGCACCCGGCCGATCATCAGATTGGTTGATCTATCTACTTAGATAGGTGGCATGAACGCGCTTAGAGTGCTCCAAGTAGAAGTACCAAAGTGCGAAGGACGGTATCGGTCCAACTACGTGATACCACCCCATTTGGGCGAGGCTTAGGGAATTTGGGTGTCTTGCGAAGCCTAGCCACAAAAGAAAATACGCGAAATTTACGATCAGGTACGTCCAAAGCCAAAGCCGCGCAAAACCTACCGCTCCGGGCTTAACAAGCCATAACTTCAATCCCGCAATAAAGCTGAGAACCGCTAGCGAGATGAAGACGATGGAATAGACGCTCAACAGGAAGATCAATTTGAAGCCGTGCCCAGTGACGAGAGCCGGTAATGTGTGCGCCAGAATGTGATAAAGAGTTCTCGCCGGATACACGAAGGTGAGGAGAAGACACAAGCATAGAAGCCACCCGGTGACTGCCGGAGGCACGGTTGGGGGCTCAGCGCTCACAATCCGGATTTCCGACGTCTTCAGCGACATAGCCCAGTAAGAAGGCAAATGATTCTAAGCCGTTTCTCGATCGCCATAATCAGGCATTTTCACTGACACAAACAGTCAACGAACCGTCTGCTGTGCAGGAAACAGTCTTGAAAGAGCGATCACAATGAGTTCGTAAAAAACGAAAACAACGGCCGAACCAACGATGGCATTTGCAATCGTAAACATCACCGAGTGTGGATGTACCATGAAGCTGTTGAATCTCTGCTGCTCGTGGGAGATGAAGGCGTCTCTGCCGCGCTGATTCCAACGCAGGTATTCGTGATGGTTGTACCATCCAAAAATCAGACCCATCACAAGAGTCGCGATAGCCCGGTGAATGCTTGATTTCACTGCGTTTCGTTAGTTTACGGTTGGGAATCCGTTAGCTTAAGCCCTGGCTCTCTTCTTTGCCGATTTGCGCGCGGGAGCTTCTCCCTCGCCCATCACATGCACGCGGCTCTCGTGCTGTGCTTCCGTCGCGCGCTGCGGGCCTTTCTTCTTGCCTTCCATCTGCGCGAGGCTGGCTTTGAGAGCATCCATTAAATCGACGACAGGAGCGGCCTTCTTCGGCTTCTCCACTGTGCTGACTTGCTTGCCTTCGAGGTGAGCTTTGATCAGCTCTTTCACATTGGCTTCGAAGGTGTCGTAGTACTTCTCCGGCTCCCAGTCGGCGGCGAGGGCTTGCACGAGCTGATGCGCAACCTTTAGCTCGGCTTCTTTGATTTCGACGTCGTGCTTGCCAAAGTCTTCTACTTTGCGGATTTCGTCTTCGTAGTACATGGTGTGCAGCATGAGACCGTTGTTGTACGGGCGCAGAAACACGGTGTACTCGCGATTGTGCATCGCCAGTTTCGCAACCGCAACGAAGCGGCTGTCATGCAGCGCCTTCTGTAACAGTGCGTAAGGCCGCTTCCCTGCTTCTTCGGCAACCAAGTAGTACGACGACTCGAAGTAGATCGGGTCGATCTCGTCGGCCTTCACGAATTCGAGGATCTCCATCGACTTCGCCGTCTTCGGCTCGATCTTCTTGATCTCTTCCGGCTCGATGATCACGTACTCGCCTTTGCGAAACTCGTAACCCTTCACGATCTCATCGCGCTGGACAACTTTGTCCTCTTCCGGGCAGATGAGCTGCTGCTTCACGCGGACGTGGTCATCGCGATGGAGCATATGAAACGAAACGTGATTCGCGCGCGCGCCGGAAAACAGGCGCACAGGCATGGAGATCAAGCCAAAGGTTAAATATCCAGACCAAACTGAAGCAGCCATCGAACTTTTCCTCTCATTCAGCGGGCGTGCAGCAAATGGCGCGTCCGCATCGCGGGGCAGGGCTTCTGCACAGCGCAGGAGCGTAATTCTCAACCCTTAGACGCGCAAATTCAAGATTACAGACAGTCTCCTTTGTTACGATGCAGGTACCCCCAAATTGTGCCGTCCTTCGCACCTTCCAAGC
>DASTZZ010000099.1 GCA_035764005.1 Terriglobales bacterium | reverse complement strand
GTGGGCCTGTGGCGCAGCTGGGAGCGCGCTTCCATGGCATGGAAGAGGTCGTCGGTTCGATCCCGACCAGGTCCACCAAACTCATCTTCACCACTGATTCTTTTCTCATGACCGGCATTCGAATCGATAAATGGCTTTGGGCGGCGCGTTTCTTCAAGAGCCGCGCATTGGCGGTGAAGGCGTGCGAGCTGGGCCGCGTGGAATCGCATCGACAACCGGTGAAGCCCGCGCGTGAGGTGCATGTCGGCGATCTGTTTCACGTCAAGACTGAAGGCGGGGAGTTCGAGATTAAGGTGCTCGCATTGAGCGATGTTCGCGGTCCCGCTTCTGTGGCGCAGACGCTCTATGCCGAAACCGATGCCAGTCGTGAAGCGCGGTTGAAGGCTGCAGAAGAACGTCGAATGCTGAAGAGCTTCACTCCTGCTCCGGTCGGAAGGCCTTCCAAACGCGATCGCCGCAGAATCATTCAGTTCCGTAGCGGAATGTGAATCAGCAACCTTCCCATGTCTCGGTTTGAACCTGCGGGTGGTGAGCAAAAGTGGCTCGGGAGTATGCTAAAGGCTGATGAAGCTTCTCGTCCGCCTGCTCCTGATCGCAGTCGTCGCTCCTCTATCCCAGGCTCAAACTCCGTTATCTCCTGCTCCGGCAAAGACTGCTCCGGCCGCGCAGAACTTTCCCGATCCGGGATCTTTGTTGAGTCGAATCCAGCAAGAGACGCTTGGCTTGAATGCCGATCTTGGCAAGTTGCGGATAGACAAATGGAAGACCGATTCCTCTACTAAATCGCAGGCGACAGATAATGTGGAGTCGATTCAGCGGAATATCACCAATGCGATGCCGGGCCTCATCTCTGCCGTGCGGTCTGCTCCGCAAAGCCTGGTCGCCAATTTCAAGCTCTACCGCAATATCAATGCTCTTTATGATGTGCTTGCGAATCTGGCCGAGTCCGCAGGAGCTTTTGGCAAGCGCGAAGAGTATGAGGTAATTGCGCCCCACGTTGCGGCTATCGATGACGACCGCCGCACGTATGGCGATCTGCTGGCGGAGATGACTGCCTCAGCCGATTCCCGTATCGCAGCCTATCAACAGGCTGCGGCACAGGCTGCTGCGCAGCCTCCGAAGAAGATCATTATTGACGACACCGAGCCCGCACCGGCGCCGAAGAAGAAATCGCGGAAGAAGTCAGCAACCAGCTCTTCCAAACCGAGCTCCAAAACGAAACCAGCTTCCTCAAATGCCGCCGCTTCGACCTCGGCTTCGCAGCCAAAATGATCGAAAACGAAACGAAAGTAAGGTTGCAACCGGCGTTCTAATCTTGTTCTCTTAAGAACAGAGTTCTGGCGGGTTAGCCGCTCGGAATGTCCACTGGTCACCTGCAACCTGGCAGACCGGGAACCTTCCAGAGCACGTTGGGGTCTATCTCATAAGGCTGTCGAATCGCCATTTACGAGGAGACCTGCTAACTTATGCCTAACGCCGTGCGAATGGCGGGAGTTACTACGTTGGCAAACCTGGCAAGCGCGATATCAGCCCGAGCCGAAGAAGCCTCGATCGTGGCCGAACTCAAGGCAGGCTCGGAAAATGCCTATGAATGGCTGATCGCGCACTATCATCAGCCAGTTTATGGGCTGGTATATCGCATCCTGAACGATTCTGCCGACGCTGCCGATACCACCCAGGAGGTCTTCCTCAAGGTCTTCCGCGGAATCAAGCGCTTTAATGGCCAAGCCAGCCTGAAAACATGGATCTACCGGATCGCGCTGCATGAGGCGTCGAATCAGCGCCGCTGGTGGTTCCGTCATAAGCGGCGCGAGACTTCGATGGAAGGTACTCCGAGCGAAGATGAAAGCCAGAGTTTCGGGCTGAAAGAAACGCTGGTTGATGAGCACGAATCGCCTTTCGATCTCGCGGCGCACGAAGAGATTCGCAGCAAAGTCGAAGAGGAGTTGGCTCAGGTCCCCGAGCCGTTCCGGACCACTTTGGTACTGCGTGATATTGAGGGACTTTCGTACGAGGAGATCGCGGAAATTCTGCAAGTCTCGCTGGGAACCGTAAAATCGCGGCTGATGCGCGGACGCTTCGCGCTGAAGAAGCGCCTCGAAGCTTATGCGCGGCAAGTCGGGCGCGAGATGGGACTCAAAGTTTCGCCGGAGTTGGCGTCGTTGGAGGTGGGAAACAAGTGATGGACTGCAAACAAGCCAAGTCGATGTTTTCTACATATCTTGACGGGGCCGTGAGCGGTCATGAGATGCGTGCGATTTCGCTGCACATGGAGAAGTGCGGCGATTGCCACGCAAACTATCTCTCACTGCAGCGTACGCAGGCGCTGCTTTCCTCACTTGGAACCCGCAAAGCACCGAGCGATCTTCCTCTGCGCTTGAAAGTTGCCATCCAACAAGAGCGCTCGCGCAGCATGGCGCGCACCTGGCAGAACATCGGCCTTCGGATCGAGCATGCGATTAACAGCTTCATGTTGCCTGCGACCGCTGGACTCGTAACGGCAGTCATCATGTTCGGCGTGCTCATCGGCTTCTTCGCTCTTCCGGAAGTGGCAAACGATATTCCTACATCGCTCTATACGCCGCCTCGATTGGCAGCAGGCCCTTATGAAATTCAGGGAATTGAAGGCCCGGTGCTCATCGAAGCCAACGTCGATTCCACCGGACGTGTTCTTGACTATCGCATCCTTTCCGGACATGACTCGGACACACTGCGCGTGAAGATCGACAACGCGCTGATCTTCACCACGTTCGAACCAGCCCGAGCTTTCGGAGCGCCGGCCAGCGGCCATGTAGTGCTGGCGTTTTCCACCGTGAACGTGCGCGGATAATCTGATTAACAGAAGCGAACAGGCGAGCCCAAAGGCTCGCCTGTTCCATTTTGAATGACGCAACGCTTTGGCCGTCACTACCCTGCAGCCGTTGTCATTCGGCCCATGATGCGGCTCTTTTCCGGCCCGATCAGGGGATGATGAGTCGCGAAGCCTAAAGCAGCCCGAAAATTCGCATACCAGTCGTAGACGTTGCATATGCGGATCCTCGAACGCATTTTCACCATTCGCATTGCACGCTCGGCCACGGGCAATGCGAATGCCTGTCGCAACGCTGCGGCCATTCCTTCAACGTCGTAGGGATTCACGAGCAACGCTCCGTCTCCGAGTTCTGAAGCGGAGCCGGCGAATTCGCTCAAGATCAGCACTCCCCCGTTATCGTTTCTGGCCGCGCAATATTCTTTGGCGACCAGGTTCATTCCATCTTTCACCGGAGTCACCATCGCGACCTCCGCCGCGCAGTAGCAGGCGAGCAGTTCGGTCCGCGTGAGATGGCGGTACATGTACGTCACCGGAGTCCAATCACGTGTGCCGAACTCGTCGTTGATGGCGGTGACCAACGTCTCTAGCTCCTCCTTGAGCCGTTTGTACTGGGGAATCGATTCCCGACTCGGGATTGTGATCTGCCAGAAGGAGACTTTGCCGTGGAATTCGGGGGAGGTGCGCAGCAGATGCTGATAGGCCTGCAGACGATAGCCCACGCCTTTGGTGTAATCGAGACGATCCAATCCCAGAACCAGTCTGTTACCTGCAGCCTGGGCTCTGAGTGTCTCCGCAAGGCGGGCAACAGCGGGATCAGCAGCATCATGGGACAGCGATTCGAAGTCGATGCTGATCGGCAAACTGGTCGCGACCGTCTCTCTATCCGCATACGTTAGCAAGTGGTAGTCCCGGAGTGCTTCAACGTGAGCCTCGTCTTTCAGGCATGACATTACGCACTCAACGAAGTTCGTCGAATCCCCCGCGGTTTGAAAGAGAACGAGATCGAACTGCAGCAGTGCGCGCAATATCTGCGCCCGCCACGGCAGCTTCTGGAAGATGTTCAGTGCCGGAAAGGGAATGTGGTGGAAGTAGGCCATGCGTGGTCTGGCGATCGAGACCTCGCGAAAAGCTTCGGCCAGCAGCATGAGGTGATAGTCGTGCACCCAGACGACGTCATCGTCTGAGGCGATGGAGTCGGCGGCCAGGGCGAACTTCTCGTTCACTTCCCGATAACAATGCCAGTACTGCGGTTGGAAATTGCATCTCGACTGCAGGTCGTGAAAGAGTGGCCAGAGAATCTCGTTGGCAAATCCGTTGTAGAAGTTTTGCGTTTCCTGGTCGGTCAAATACACAGGAATGAGACATTGCTGGTTGGCTAGTTCTGCCAGTACATCCTCAATAGCCGCATCAAAAGATGTTCCGGTCGCGCCAACCCAGGCGGCTCCGGACTCTTTGACGATGGGTCCCAAGGCGGCAATGAGGCCCCCGGCACTTGGCTTCAATTCCACTCCGTCTGCTGCAATCTCAAAAGTCATCGGCAAGCGGTTGGAAACGATGATCAGGCGCGAATCCTTGCTCATCTCATTCCTCCGCAGCATTCGTTCCATTGCTGGAGGAATGCGAATAGCTCCGTCGGTGTTCGAAAGCGCGCTTGAGCGCTCGTCTCCCGGTCAATTGGGAGCATCAGGATGGAGAGTCCCTTCAGTTCGTTGATCGCACGAAAGGCATCTTCGTCGGTGATGTCGTCGCCGATATAAACCGCTGGAGACGCAGTCCGCTCCCCCAGAGCTTTCCGGACCGCGTCTCCCTTGTTGGCACTGGACACCCTCAGCTCTAGCCCTTCGGCAAAGTCCAGCACAACAAGCCCCGACTCTTCGGCCAGGGAATTCATAATCTTGGTAGCTTCGAGCTTGATGTTTTTCTTCTTTGGCGCCGGCAGACCGCGCCAGTGGACGGCGACACTTCCTGGCTTAAGTTCCAGGTATTCCGAAAGACCCGCGGCGGAAAGCAACATGTCGGCCTCTGCCAGCACCTGCAGATCGGAGTCGGAAAACGGCAGCATTTCGCGGGTGCCGACGGCATTGATTCGTTCGAGCCCGTGCAGGCCCCATATCTCCGGAATGCGGCGCGTGCCCAGCAGCAAGGCCACCGAGCCTGCCGAGCGTCCGCTGACGATAATTACCCGCGTCCTCCCTCCTTTCATGATCCCGTCGAGGAGGCTGGGAACTTGCGGATAGGGACGTGCGGATTCGCGATCTGGGGTAAACGGCGCCAAGGTGCCGTCATAGTCGAGCATCAAAGTGCCACGCCCGCAGGCGCGAAGCTTCGCAAAGAACGCCTGGAACCTTTCAGAGCGGAAGCAATCGCCCTGAGGGCGAGCAACAGCTGTGTCGGCCATAGTCAGATTCCTTTTTCAGAGAATGGGACAACGCGAGGCGAGATCACGCCTCAGCAAACATGGCTAGAGAAGAATCAGCAGAGAAGAACGCAACTTGCAGAGGCGCTGGGAGGTGTTGGAGCGAGCGCGGAGGTCTGAATCGGTTCCAGACGGTGCAGTTGCAGATCTAGGGCTGGGGGGAGTATGCAAAGCTTGAGGCAGCCGAGAAGGAAGGCAAAAATAGCAACGAACTGCAGTGACCGAAGCGTTCCGGGCTCCAGGTCGACTGCCGGAGAGATGAGCACCCAGCACACTACCAGCACAACCAGCAGAATCAGAGCGGGCTTGAGGAGTCGCTTAAACATTGGTTGTGCCCAACTGATTGTCCCACATCGACCTGGCGGAATCCAGCTTTGGATTGCCTTAGCCGAGAATAACTTCCAAGTTGATGATTCTTCGACCGAAGGCACTCGGAAGCACAACTGGCAGTGCCCTTTCGGCACCTGCAGGCATCTAAAGTCTAGAGCAGAATGGCAGCAGAATTGAGCCTCGGAGACGGCAACGGGAATTGACATTCTATTTATTGACTTCGCCGCTAACCACGGTTACTCTACGCGCGATGGATGTGCTCCACGCTCGTGGACGACATTCCGAAGCTATCCCACTCGACTCATCAGCCCAAAACTGTGATCGCGACACCGCAGAACGCGTGGCGTTTTCCATCTGCTCGCATTTAGCCCGGAGGATGAACCCCGACCATCGATGAACAAGCAGCTTGAGATCACTCCAAATCTGGAGGCCCTGTTCGGTACCAGGGATGAGAACCTTCACCTGCTGGAAGGTGGATTGAATGTCTCAATCGACCTTCGCTCCGACCATCTGAATATTGAAGGCGCAGCCCGCGACGTGTCTCGCGCCGAGCAAGTCTTCGGCGATTACGAATACCTTCGAAAGTCGGGGTACACGTTCCACAACGGCGATCTGGGCTCGATGCTGAAGATCGTTATCTCGGATCCGTCCGCGACGTTGCGCGGGCTTGCCGAAACGGGACGGCAACGGTCGTTCGGCAAGCGAGTGGTGCAGCCAAAGAGTTTGAATCAGCGGCGATATCTCGAAGCCATCGAGAAGAACGACATGGTGTTCGGGATCGGGCCTGCCGGAACCGGCAAGACCTATCTTGCCGTCGCCATGGCTGTTTCTGCTTTGGTAAATAAGCAGGTGAATCGGATCATCCTCGCGCGTCCGGCCGTTGAAGCGGGCGAGCGCCTCGGATTCCTGCCCGGCACCCTGCAGGAGAAGGTTGATCCTTACTTGCGCCCGTTGTACGACGCTTTGTACGACCTGCTCGATCAGGAGAAGGTCGATCGTTATCTGGAGCGCAATGTCATCGAAATCGCGCCGATCGCCTTCATGCGCGGCCGCACGCTGAACGACAGCTTCATCATTCTCGACGAAGCCCAGAACACCACCTCTGAGCAGATGAAGATGTTTGTGACGCGTCTTGGATTTAACGCCAAGGCAGTGATCACCGGCGATATCACGCAGATCGATTTGCCGAACGCACGCCGCAGTGGATTGATTGAGGCCACCGACGTACTCAAGGGCGTGAACGGCATCTCGTTTAACTACTTCGACGAAAGCGATGTAGTGAGGCACGTGCTCGTACAGCGCATAATCCGCGCCTACGACGATCACAAGCAGCGGCTGGAGCAGCAGTTGTCGCTGCTGCCCGCACCTCCGGCTGAGCCGCTGGTGGCGGAAGCGCCTCCTATTTTGGAGCAATGAAAGCAGGGGACAGGAAAGCGGGGACAGGTTACAGGGAGCGCGTTGCTCTTTCGATAAGATGCGACGTACCCATGGCGTAAGCCGTGGGCGAGCAAGAACGTGTGAGGGTTAAACCCGGCCGGCACTGTTAAGAATGGCAACACAACACAGAAAAGAGAATGGCCGGACGAGGCATCTAAGTTCCTGTTCCCTGTAACCTGTTCCCTGTAACCTGTCCCCGTGCCCTATGCCGGACCCCGACCATCGCGCGAACAATTCCCAAATAGAGACTTTCCTGCGTGCAGCTCAACGAGCGGTCGGTATTCGGGGCGAAGTGAACGTTCTGATCACTTCAGATGACAAGATGCGCCGTCTGAACCGAGACTTTCGCGGCAAGGACAAAGCTACGGATGTCCTCTCATTTCCGGCGGCCCAGAACGGGAGGGTTGCCGGCGACATCGCCATCTCTCGCGGCATCGCACGCGAAAACGCGAAAGCCTTAGGCCATTCGCTCACCACCGAAGTTAAAATTCTTCTGCTGCACGGATTGCTGCACTTGGCAGGACACGATCACGAATCGGATAACGGCGAGATGGCTGCTCTAGAGCAACAACTCCGGGCAAAACTGAAACTGCCGGCAGGACTGATCGAAAGAGTGACAATTAACCACAGAGGACACAGAGACCACGGAGGAAAAGCCAAACGAAGCCTTGGTTCCTCTGCGCCCTCGGTGTCCTCTGTGGTTAAAAAGCAATGATTCTCGCTATCGTCATCGCGCTCGCTGTTCTTTCCGCCTTGCTGACGCTGGTGTCGTATGTCGAGCGCGTCTACGCGGAGAAAGGCAAGATCCTTTCGCGTGAATTCGAAGAGAACATCGCCAGCTATGAGCATCGTGTCGAATCCAAAATGGGAGTCGGCACATCGCGTGTTGCGCTCTCCATGCAGTTGTTGGCTCAGCTCTGCACCGCGGCTATAGCACTGCTCATCGGGTATGCCACTTTTCTGGACGGGCGATGGAGCTGGGCGGAGATAGCACAGGCCGCTATCGCAATCGTACTGATCATTGTGGTCTTCAATCGGTTGCTGCCCTACGTACTATTTATTCGCACTCGTGGAGATTGGCTCGCCCGTCTGATTCCTATTCTGAAAATTCTGATCTGGGTGGCTCTGCCGATCACGATCGTGCTTGGATTCAGCATGTCGGTCGCGGCGCTGGCGGACACGCAGGAACCCCAAGACCCGGAGCATCCGTCGGAGGCAGTGGATGCGCTGCTCGAGGCCGGCACCGAAGAGGGCATTCTCGAAGAAAGCGATCGCGAATTGATTCAGTCCGTCGTCGAGTTCGGCGACAAGATCGTGCGTGAGGTGATGACTGCGCGACCGGATATGCTCGCGGTTCCGGCCAGCACAACCGTGGAGCAGCTCACAGATTTGTTAAAGCGGCGCCCGCACTCGCGCGTGCCGGTGTACGATCCCGATCTCGACCACATGCAGGGCATCGTCTTCGCACAAGATATCCTGCAAATTACAGATGCTGACGCGCGCACCGAGACCGTCGCCAAGCTGATGCGGCCCGTGCAGTTCGTCCCCGAAATGAAAAAGGTCAGCCAGCTGTTGCGCGAGATGCAGCGCGAGAAGGTGCAGATGGCGATTGCCATCGATGAATACGGCGGCGTGGCGGGCCTGGTCACCCTGGAGGACATGCTGGAAGAGATCGTCGGAGACATTGCCGGCGAGCACGAAAAACGCGCTGACGTGATTCGTGAAAACCAGAATTCATATCGGCTTTCCGGAGCTACGGACCTGGACAAACTCGAGGAACTGTTTCAATTCCGCATTGACGACGTTGAAGCAACTACCGTCGGAGGACTGGTCAGTGAAATTGCCGGGCGCATTCCTCAGCCGGGCGAGAGCTTCGAGCATCAGCATCTTAGATTTGAAGTGCTGGCTTCCACGGATCGTCGCATTGAAACCGTGCGGGTGACCAAAATGGAATTGCCGACAGAAACACAACCGCGAATGGCAATCGGAGATCGCCAGTAGAAGCGGTCTCGATCGCATTTCAGACTCTTCTAGCTGGATGGAGTACCTATGACAGAAATTCTTCTTAAACGAGCATATGAACCGGCAGCCAAATCAGACGGTAAGCGTATTCTCGTCGAGCGCCTCTGGCCCCGCGGAGTAAAAAAAGAAGCGCTGCACCTCGATGCATGGATGAAAGATGTCGCGCCGAGCACTCCATTGCGCAAGTGGTTCAACCACGATCCTGAAAAATGGAGTGAATTCCGCAAGCGCTATTTCGCCGAACTGAGCGCGAATGCAGAAAGCTGGCATGCCCTAATTGAAAACGCGCCGAGTCGGCTGACGCTCGTTTACAGCTCGCATGATCAGGAACACAACAATGCTGTCGCTTTGCGCGAATTTCTCGAAAACAAGCTGAGAACCGCCAAAAGCCACGGCCGCCCGCACAAATCAACACCACTGCGCAAGGCGGGGTGACCTCAGGCTAAATCGTATTTTCCCCGGAACTAATTGCCCCCTAAAGCACGAATACGCCGCCTCGTGTTACAACTTTTCGCATGAAAATCCTGGTCTTCCTTGCGTTGACTCTGATTGCGTCCATGGCCCTGATTGCGGCTGACATTCCCTCCAAGAAAGAAGTTCGAGGCGCTCACGGCATCCTTCTTCCGCCACCTCCTGCAACAGAGGTGAAGCCGGTTACAGACGAAGTCTCCGGCCACACGCTTACCGACAACTATCGTTGGCTCGAAGATCAGAACAGTCCGGACACGCGCGCCTGGATCGATCAGCAAATGCACTATACCGAGCAATACCTGTCGCAAGTAAAGATTCGTCCGGAGATCGTGAAGCGGCTCACGGAGCTTCATCACGTGGAAACCATAGGAGTTCCGGTCGAGCGCAGTGACACGTACTTCTACAACAAACGTCTGCCGGACGAGAACCAGGCATCAATCTACTTCCGCAAAGGGCTGCACGGAAGCGACGAGCGGCTCATCGACGCAACGAAGCTGAGCGCAGATCAGAACACTTCCGTTCACATCAACGATGTATCTGATGACGCTCAGCTTCTCGTCTACGGCATTCGCGAGGGCGGCGCCGACGAACAGACGGTCCATTTGATGGATGTTCCAAATCGGAAAGAGCTGTCGGACGTGCTTCCGAGGGCACGCTACGGCAGCGTGAGTCTCGCGCCGGATAAGCAGGGCATTTATTACTCAAAATTCGAGCCAACGGGGACGCTCGTCTATTACCACCGCATCGGACAGCCTGTGGATTCCGATCAGCTTGTCTTCGGCAAGGAGTTCAATGGCGAAAAATTCGGCCAAATGGAACTGATCAGCGCTCAGGTGACGCAGAACGGACGCTATCTCGTCATTGGCGTGTCACACGGGGTTCCCGCCAAACGGGAAGACATCTATGTCAAAGATGTGCGGACCGCCGATGCTCCAATTCGGGAAGTGATTCACGGCATCGACAGCCGCTTTACTCCGATAAATTACCAGGACGATCTGTATGTTTTGACCGACTATCAGGCTGACAACTACCGGGTAATAAAAGTCAGCATCGCAGATCCTGCCACCGACAAGTGGCAAACGGTCGTTCCCGAAAGCAAAGACGTAATCTCAGGAATTTCGATCATCGGCGGCAAGCTTTTCGCCACTGGCCTGCATGATGTAGTTACCCAAACTCGCATCTTTACTCTCGATGGCAAGCAGGTCGGAACGATCTCTTACCCCGCTTTGGGCTCAGCGTCCGAAGTTCATGGGCGAGAGGATTCCAACCACGGCTTCTATACCTTCGAGTCCTTCAACATCCCACCTGCGGTTTATCACTACGACGTTGCCAGCGGAAAAACTGAAGTATTCGCAAAACCGAAAGTTCCATTCAACTCCGATCAATATGAAGTGAAGCAGGTCTTCTACAACTCCAAAGACGGAACACGCGTACCAATGTTCATCGCATCGAAAAAAGGCCTGAAGCGGGACGGCAAGGCGCCCACGTTAATGTTCGCCTATGGCGGCTTCCTGATTCCCATGACTGCGCATTGGGATCCCGAGTTCGCGTGGTGGATGGAACAGGGCGGCTTCTACGCGCAACCAAACCTGCGCGGCGGAGGCGAGTACGGAGAAGCATGGCACAAGGCGGGAATGTTTGAAAAGAAACAGAACGTCTTCGACGATTTCTATGCTGCGGCTGAGTATCTGATCAGCAATAAATACACGACATCGAAGCATCTCGCGATTCGCGGACGTTCCAACGGCGGCCTCCTGATGGGCGCCGCGCTCACTCAGCGTCCCGACCTGTTCGGCGCCGTATGGGTAGGCTACCCACTGCTCGACATGATTCGCTTCCAGAAGTTCCTGGTGGGCCGCTGGTGGACGTCGGAATACGGCTCGGCTGAAAATCCTGAGCAGTACGATTATCTGATCAAGTATTCGCCCTACCAGAACGTCAAACCCGGAACGAAATACCCGGCAATCATGCTGAACACGGGAGACTCAGATACACGCGTAGCTCCCCTACACGCTCGTAAGATGACCGCCGAACTTCAGGCCGACGACGCCAGCGATCGCCCCGTGCTGCTGCATTATGAAACGAAGGCCGGGCATAGCGCGGGCGTCTCAATCCAACAGCTTGTGAACGACACAGCGGACGAGCTGGCGTTTCTGTGGAATGAGACAAGCTAGAAAAGAGCTGTCAGCACTCAGCACTCAGCATTCAGACGCTAATTTGCTCGATTGGCCAATCCACTTTTGCTTTGATCGCGCTCAACTTTGCTCAGAAGAGCCGTGAGCATTCTTTTCACTTCAATCCCCTTTTCGTGCAAGGGTGCGTGTTCTCCGTCGGCTAAGTAGCCAAGATCGCGAGAGAGCAGCAGATGATATTCAAGCTCGGAGGCTGAGCCCATGGCCATCTGAAGGAAGCGGTGAAAATCGGCATTACTACCCCTTCCGCATCCCTCTGAAATGTTTGCAGCATCGAGGTCGAACAGCGGCGCATTTGACTTGTGAGGCCAAATCGCTCGTCCAATGGAAAATTCTTGGTGAGCCGGTAAATCTCCAATGTCAGCCGGTGGGCTTTTTGCCAAACGTCCAGACGTCGAAAGTCTTGCATTGAATCTCCACAATCAGGATTTAGCCGCGAAATTCTACTTTAAGAGCCCCTGCATTTGTCGGTAATTTAAGTCCTGACCTCTGACTCTCATTCGCTGATTGCTGAGTGCTGATTGCTGAGTGCTGCCTTCGAAAGCTTTACAATCTCCTCATGGACGAACTGGTCATTGCCGGACGCGCCTTCAATTCGCGCCTCATCGTCGGAACGGGAAAATACAAGAATGGCGAGCAGACGCGTCGCGCGATCGACGCGTCTGGCGCGGAGATCGTCACTGTTGCTGTGCGACGAGTGAATCTTGACCGCACTAAAGAGTCTTTACTCGACTTCATCGATCCTCAGCGTTACTTTCTCTTGCCGAATACCGCAGGTTGTTACACCGCCGATGAAGCCATCCGAACGGCGATGCTTGGTCGCGAAGTGGGCTTATCAGAGTGGGTGAAGGTTGAAGTGATCGGCGATCAGAAAACTCTGTTTCCCGATGTGCAGGCGACCATCGAAGCCACGCGCACTCTGGTGAAAGAAGGATTCACGGTTCTTCCTTACACCTCCGATGATGTAGTGGTCGCAAAAAGACTGCTTGACGCCGGGGCCAGCGCAATCATGCCCTTGGGAGCACCGATCGGTAGTGGTCTCGGCATTCAGAATTCCGCGACCATTCGCATTTTGCGCGAGATGATCATCGACATTCCTCTCATCGTTGATGCCGGCGTCGGCACAGCATCGGACGCGACCGTTGCCATGGAGCTTGGAGCTGACGCCGTCTTGATGAATACCGCAATCGCGAATGCCGAAGATCCGGTGCTTATGGCTGAAGCTATGCAGCACGCGGTGATCGCTGGTCGCAGCGCTTATTTAGCTGGACGCATGCCGAAGAAGCTGTATGCTACTGCGAGTTCACCTCTCGAAGGCGTAGTTCGCTAAGCGATCCAATACCAGGACTCGATGAAAGATTCTCAGTTCTCCACCTACGACGAGTTCTTCGCGTTTTATCTCGAGCAGCACTCGAAAGCCGGCAACCGTGTCATGCATGCTTGCGGCACTATCCTTGGACTCGCCGTTTTTGTGATCGCTTTAGCGACTGGGCACTACGTTTGGGCTCTTCTTTGGATTCCCATTGCGTATGGCTTTGCGTGGACAGGTCACTTCCTGATTGAAGGGAATAAGCCTGCGACGTTTGGGCATCCCTGGTGGTCGTTCATCAGCGACTTCCGCATGCTGGGGCTAATGCTGAGTGGCCGACTCACGCGGAAAGGCAAAACATGACATTGATTGCCGGGATGCCACGGGATGCAATAAGAATCGTTTGCGAAAGCTCGACAGAAGAGCCTGCTGTAGAAGCAAAGGGAAGCCGCCAGGCTTCCCTTTGCGTCTAATGGTTGACGCTCTTACTTATCGAGCAGACTCGATGGTCCGAAGTCGCGCTTTGCTGCAGCGGTTCTTGCTCCCCGAGCTGAAGCGCTTGCTGCTGTTCCAATCTCCTGTCCATACTTTTCGAGCAGAACGGGAACCAATGCACCTTCGGCTTCTTTCACGAATGAGAGTCTTCCGTCCTGCATGTCGATGCGGACGAAGTCTCCGAGCTTAAGCTGCCCAGTCGCAACCAGGTTCGCTAATGGGAACACGACATTCTTCTCGATTGCGCGCTTCAGGTGGCGAGCGCCGTATTTATTATCGGTGCCTTCCTGCAGCAGGAACTTCTTTACCCGAGACGTGCAGCTAAATACAAACTGCGCGTTGCCGGTGGCCTGCAGGATTCTCTGCTGAACCATGCCCAGTTCGATTTCGAGGATCTGCTCCAGGTGCTCAGGCTTGAGCGTCTTGAAGACAACCGTCTTGTCGATGCGGTTCATGAACTCGGGCGAGAACTTCCGTCGCGCAGCTTCGGTCGCGGTGCGGGTGATTTTGTCGTCGAGCCTGGCATCGACTTGGCTTGGCTTCTGTCCGAATCCGAGCCCGCCGGTGATCAGCTCACTCATCTCGCCTGCACCCAGGTTCGACGTCATGACGATCACGCATTGTGAGAGATCGACACGGCGGTTATCACCGAGCGTAAGTGTCGCCTTATCAAGGATTCCCAGCAGCAACTGCCAAAGTGAGTCGCTCGCCTTCTCAATCTCGTCGAACAGCAACAGCGAGAGCCGGAGCTTTTCCGTATGCCATTGATTCAGCGCCTCTTGAGTCAACAACGGATGGGTTTCGCGATGTCCAAGGTATCCTGGAGGCGAGCCGATAAGCTTGGCAATCTCGTGGCTGTGTTGAAACTCGGCGCAGTCGATCTTGATGCAGGCTCGTGCGTCTCCGAAGAGCGTCTCAGCGACAGCTTCGACTACGCGCGTTTTGCCCGTGCCTGTAGGCCCAAGAAAGAGAAGGTTGCCTACCGGACGTCCTGGAGGATTCAGCCCCGCCAAAAACATCTGGTAGATTTCGGTCATTTTCTGGATGGCATCGTCTTGACCAACGATCCTGCGGCGGAGATTTCTTTCAAATTCTTCAGCTTCCGACCCCCGTCGGGTGGGGTCGAGCGCGGTATTTAGACCGGTTTTCATTTATGAGTCCCTCATGAGCCCTGGGACACGTCGCCCAATTATTGGAGCGACTGTTCTTTTGGTCAGATACATAAAATGCCAAGTTGAGTTGCGTCAAAGTTTTGCACAGGCTGTGGCCGATCGCCTGATGTCACTCGCCACCAAATTCACCCGTTGCAGCTCGGCCACACACAGATACAACCCTTTAGTAACTTTGAAGTTTCCGAATCAGAAGCAGGTACTCTGGAATCAATGCTATAGTCCGGCCTGAGTCCAGAGACTCACCCAAAAAAATCAATGAACTCCGCTTCCCCCTCACGCCTCCTGCGGTTTATCCCGCTTCTAGCCTTTATTTGCGCGATCAACTTTGGCTGCAGCACCACCAGCGCCGCGACGCCGCAAGCCTCGGCTCAGGCGACTCCGGCTTCGGAACAGAAGACGGCAAGCACACAAGCTCTGCCGCCAAACACAATTTCTTATACGCCCGAGAAAGCGGAGCCGGTCAGCGCGATTGCGCACCACTTTCTATCGCAGTCGTCGCTAATGCTCGCGGCCGAACTCGAAGACCAGATTCGTGAGACGAATCACCTCGCTCCGAAACAGCTCTATGTAAAGAAGGGCCAGACGCTCCTGATTCCGACCATCGAACCACAGCCCGTGGTTGAGCACTCGGTTCCAATGGCAAAGGATGAGGAAGTTCGCGCGATTTATTTGACTGGCGCAATGGCGGCAAGCGCGAAGGGAATCGCAATCGTTAAGCATTGGCATGATGTCGGCGGGAACGCGGTTGTATTCGATATTAAGGACAGCGATGGCACGCTGAATGTCGCCTTCGAGCATCCACTGGCGCCGCACAATCGGCGCGCCATTCCGAATTTGCCCAAGTACGTCCGTTTTTTGCACTCGATGAACATGCATGCAATTGCTCGCATCGCGCTCTTCCGCGACGAGCACATCGCGCGCGATCACTCTGAACTGGCCGTTCGCTCACGTTCCACAGGTCAGCCCTGGCGCGAAAACGGCAAGCTGGTTTGGACCGACAGCTCGAATCCTAAAGTTCAGGAATACGACATCGAATTGGCGAAGTGGGTGGCGAAGTCCGGCGCTGATGAAATTCAGTTCGACTACGTTCGTTTTCCCGCAGAGGGAAACCAGGCGGACGCGAAGTTCTACTTTCAGACCGCGCATCCTGACTGGAAGCGCGCAGACGTAATCGCCGACTTCCTCGATCGCGCCTATCAGCAGCTTCACCCTGAGGGTGTGCTGGTTTCGCTCGATGTGTTTGGAATCATGGCCTGGCAGCGCAACGTCGATCTGAACCACACCGGACAGGACATCACGCGCATGGCGAAGTACTGCGATGTGATCTCGCCCATGATCTATCCGTCACACTTCTTCGGCATGGACGGTTACAAAGCCCCAGGTGACGCGCCCGAGCACTTCATCGGCGAGTCAATGGACCGCTTTGCTGTGATCACAGCCCCGACAGGCACGGTACTGCGTCCGTGGCTGCAGGCATTCGCATGGCGCACCAAGACGTATTCGCCGGATTACATCATGCGCCAGGTAAGCACGTCGCGTGATCGCGGCGGCATCGGATTCCTGTTTTGGAACGCCCGCAACGATTACTCCAAGCCGTATATCGCGATGCCGCTGATGAGAGAGCACGCTGACAAATACTTCGGCAAGCGTCCGGCTCCGGCTGTTGCCGAGGCGGCTTTGAAAGCACAATCGAAGCAGGCTAAGGCGACCCTTAAACTGGCAAAGGCGACGCAAGCTCCGGTCACTGGAAAATAACCGCGACGTTGGTGTCATTCCGAACCACCGTTTTATGGTGGTGAGGAATCCCTATAAATCTCCACGCTTTCCGGGGCTCCACCAGGGCGAACGGAGCTTCTGGAGGCTCGAAGCGTAAAGATAGGTAATAGGGATTCCTCACCGCAACAGCAGCGGTTCGGAATGACAAAAAGATAAGCCTCTGTCGCAAACAGCCGCATTCTCCACCCGATCAAAGCTAACAATTGCAGCCCACTGCTGACCTCTTCTGCGCTCCCACACGATCCGGCCGCCGAGCATCTCCGCTGCGACCTCCGGCGGGATGTCTCGATGAAATCCGAAGTATTTGCGGCTGATTCGCTCCCACCAAGGCCAGCGATCGAGCAACGAAGCACTCGGCTCCTGCTTGGTGGAAAACAGCAGAGCGGCATCGTACTGGCCTCCAGCCATTCGCGCTGATTCGATCTGTTGCATGGAGAAGTCTTCAATTTTTACAACCTGCATCGGTTGGTGCACGTACCCCAAGAATGGCTTCGTCAGCTCGTCGGTGGCGGTCCATGCCGTCAGCACTCGAGCATGCGGATCATGCTGCTGCAGATAATCCGCGGCTTGTTTGTGCAAGATGACATAATTGCGATAACTGAGATTGTCCTCCGGTGGAATGTAGCCGAACGGATTGGAGAATAGACCGAGTACAAATCCCGCAATCACAAGAGCAACACCCAATTTCCATTCTGGAATTCGTCGCCGCAGAGTGGAGACTCCAATCAATAGAACAAGCGGATACGTTGGCAACAGATACCGGGCTAAAACAGCTCCTCCCACGAAGGAGAACAGAACCAGATTTGCGCAAAGGACTGCAGCAATCCGGTACTGCGCGCCAAGCCCAATGCGCCGCCGCTCCGTTCCATCGCTTTCCATGAGGGCTGGATATCGCATGGCCCAGATGGTCGCCAGCGTCAGCAGCCACATATTCATGTATCCGAGCATCTGCCATAGCCGAAGCAAGAGGGAGATCGCGATGCGCAGGGGCGTGAGCGTACCACTCACGTTGTACGCGAAAAATTCTGGATTCCCGAAGAAGAACCCCGTGCGGACGCGGTGGTACGCGAACCAGAGCGCCAGCGGGACAATGCTGATGGCGAGCAGCGCTGGCCTCATATACCAACCGCGTTCTCGCGGTTTGTCCGGATGAAATGCAGCCACAGCATCGTAGGCGGCCAGCGCTAACGGACTCACGATTGCGGTTTCCTTGCACAGCGCACCCAAAGTAAAAAACACTGATGCAGCCACAAGTGAGCCAAGCAGAGGTTTGCTGACGCCGCTTGCCGTCGCGTTTGCTCCCGCCGACACAGACGCTTCCCGAGGCAAGCTGCGGAAGTAAAAGAGGAATCCCCAGAGCACCAACGCTGCCGCAGGCAAATCGGAATGCGCGAGTGAACTCTGCGCAAACCAAACTGGATAAATCGAAGTACACAGCAGCACGGCAAACGCGACGGCATTGCTGCTCAAAAGTCTCGCTAAGCTGTACACCGCCAGCAGCGCAAAAGCTGCCACGAGCAGCATAGCTGTGCGTGTGACTGCGGGTTTGAATGCCGAAAGCTTCCACCAGAGCGCGAGATATATCGCCGGCAGCGGTGGATGAGCGTTGCTCGGCACGGAGTGCGGAATCAAATGTCCAGAGGTGAAGAACTCATACGCTGCGGGAATGTAGTATCCGGCTTCATCCCAAAAGTACGGAAGGCGCAGCAGCGGCGCATGGAGCAGAAAAATCGCGCAGAAAATCAACGCGAACCACTGCAGATTGCCGATCTGTGGATTGGGCGCTCGCGCAAGCTTTCGCATCTGTGGCGCGATCGCGGCTAATTCACCGGCCCTTGCTGCGCAAATTGCGGATCAAGCTTGATCTCTCCAAAGGCGCTTTCATATTGGGAAACGTTCTGCTGCAGAATCATCAGCAGCGCCTTCGCCTGTTGCGGGCTGAGATAAATTCCCTGAAAGTTTGCGACCTCAACTTCGTTGGGCGTTTGTGCGCGGAGTGTTCCGAAGGCAAGAAAGAAATCCCACACGCTGACCCGCACTTGCACGCTGTTCGAATAGCTCTCGCGATAATCGTTGGTGGCGGTGAGTTTCACATTTGGCGGCTGTGGTACTGGCGGCACGAGGTCCTCGGCTGATGAAGATGAATGACTAGCATACGCGAAAGTTATGTTCCTATAGCATCTTCGGTCTCATCAAAACAGGCCCAAAGGGCCGAAAGAAGCGCAGCCCAGCGGCGTCAGCCCTGGGTAAAGCCCAGCGAAGAAGTTGAAGCCCTGAAGGGCGGCACCATTCGATCGTAACAATGGCAACCGATGCTGGCCCCATTTTCGATTTCCCTCATTCATGGCTCCGAGAAAATTAATGCCGCCCTTTCAGGGCTCAGATTTTCCCTGGCTCCGTCACCCCAGGGCTGACGCCACTGGGCTGCGCTTCTTTCGGCCCTTCGGGCCTCTGCTCGTCGGGTTTGCGTCGATAATAAGTGCTTACATAGCTGGAAGAGATTCGGATGGAAATCAGATGCACAGTTGTGCAAGTAGAGCTGATAAAAAGAATTGAAAAAGATCTCTGGCCAGCCTGGCAACTGGCCAGAGTCGCTCCGAGGTGAGAGAGTTCTTACGGAAACGTCAGTAGGAGTCGTGCATTTCCTCAGAATCCAAAACAGGCTTGCGTTGAATGTTTTTCAAGATGAATGTCGCGAGGTTGAGCAGATGCAGCCGCTCTTCTCGAAATGCGCCCTGCGCATCGATATAGCGCACTCTCACTTCCTGATCGCAATTCGATTCGTATGAGTCCGGGGTCTTCATGTGAGTTCTCCGTTTTCTTGAACAAGTGAAAAGGTGACGAAGTCAGCCGAGCAGAGGTGTAACCCGCCGCAGCGATTGCCACGCGAATTGAGACGTTTCGGAAGCCGGACTACTGGACGGACCAGCTTCCTCATCGCGCGCGCCGTCTTCATCCATGAGCCCAAAAAATTCGCGTTCCTGGCGAGTCATCTCGCGGCCCATCGCCTCTCGGAACTTGAGCTCGAAATCAGGGGTATTCCAAGGCTTGTAATTTTTTTCGGCTGCCATCGTCGTCTCCATGCCAAGCCTTTTTGCACGCATGCTGCCAGAGCAAGTGACCTATCCAATTCACATGGACACCGAAGCAAGTGTTTCGGTTTCAGCAACTTAGACGATTGCACTTAGTCGGGCCGCTGCATTCTGGTCCCAAGTTCGGACTCGCGTTAACCGAACGGTTAACGGTGCATAAACTCATCGGTTAATCCAGGCCGGCCAGATGCAAACGTACCGTCAACTGTGCTAAATCTTCGAAGTACATTCCTGCAGATGCCGACCACGCAGACCCCCAGGCTCGTAGTTCATTCCGGACCACTCGCGCAGACGGTTGTTTCTCTGGAACAAGAGGAGACCACGATTGGCCGCGGAGTCGCAAATCTTGTCTGCATCGCCGATCCCATCCTCTCGCGCCAGCATTGCGTCATTACTCGCGAAGACGATCAGTTCCTGATTCGGGATCTTGGCAGCCTGCACGGCACAGTCGTGAACGGTATCCCGGTGACGCAGCATTATCTTCAACACGGCGATCAGGTCTCACTGGGAAGCTCGGTATTCAGCTTCTTCGTGCACGAAGGGGAAGCTCGCCCTCAACGCAGTCGCGCCGAACTCGAAGAATCTGCCGATGTACAGGGCTCACAAACGTTGCTTCGCGAAGACGACGCGGTTTATCTCAAGGCTGATTCGCACACTACAAACTTTGCGCAGGGCAGCCGCGTAGCCCGCGATCTGAATACGCTGCTCGTCATTTCCAAGAACATCAGCAAACTGCGCGATCACGACTCGCTGGCGTGGGAACTTCTGGGCATGATTTTTGACGTGGTACCCGCTGATCGGGGAGCTCTTCTCTGTTTCGCCGATGACTCCGACCAGATCGCATGGTCTGCCGCATGGGATCGGCGTCGGGGTCCGAGTGTTCCGGTTCGCGTGAGCAAAACCATTGTCGCTCGCGTTTTCCGCGAGCAGAGCGCGTTGCTGATGACGAATGTCTCCGCCAATACGGAGTTGAAAAAGAGCGCCAGCTTCGCAGAGTTACCGGTGCATTCGCTACTGTGCGCTCCACTTGTGATTTCGGGCCGGGTGGCGGGCGTGATCTACCTCGATACGCAAGATGCTCGCGTACGCTTCGACGCAAACCATCTGCAAATGCTTACGGCTATCGCCAGCCTCGCCAGTCTCGCCCTCAACAACATCGGCTATTTGGAAGAGCTGCGGCAGGAGAATCGCGAGCTGCGAACCCAGATCACCATCGAGCACAATATGGTGGGATCGAGTGCCCGCATGCGCGAGGTCTTCGAATTCATTCGTCGAGTCGCGCCCACCGATGCAACCGTTTTGATCCAGGGCGAGAGCGGCACCGGAAAAGAACTGGTCGCGCATGCCGTTCACACCAACAGCAAACGAGCGAATGCCCCATTCGTGCCCATCAACTGCGCTGCTATTGCTGAAAATCTGCTGGAGAGTGAGCTCTTCGGATACGAAAAAGGAGCATTCACCGGCGCGGTTGCGCAGAAGAAAGGAAAGATCGAAGCGGCTGCGGGAGGAACGTTATTTCTCGATGAAATCGGTGAGCTTGCGCTCCCGCTGCAGGCAAAGTTGCTGCGCGTTTTGCAACAGCGCGAATTTGAGCGTGTCGGCGGAACCAAGCCGATCAAGGTTGACCTGCGCCTGGTCGCGGCAACCAATCAGGATCTTGAGCAAGCGGTTGAAGAAGGCAAGTTTCGCAAAGACCTTTTTTATCGCCTAAACGTTGTGGCAATCTCGATGCCTCCGTTGCGCGAGCGTCGCGAAGACATCCTGCCTTTGGCGGAACACTTCATCGGCAAGACCGCCAAGAAGTGCAACACGCGCGCGAAACCTCTCTCGCCTGAAGCAAAGCTGAGCTTGGCGAACTATGACTGGCCCGGCAACGTGCGTGAACTGGAGAACGCAATCGAACGCGCCCTCGTACTCGGAGCCACGGATTCTATTTTGGTAGAGGACCTTCCCGATGCGATCTCCGAGACAGCCACACACGCCGGCGCCCCTGCCACAAAATACGCAGGCGCAATGAAGGACACGAAACGCCAAGTGATTTTGCAGGCGCTACAGGACGCAAACGGCAGCTACATCGAAGCCGCGAAATCGCTTGGGCTGCACCCAAATTCTTTACTGCGATTGATTCGCCGTCTCGATTTGAAACTCGAAGTGAAGCGCATGAGCGGATAGCTCCATCGTGGAGCCGGCCGCCCTCGGCCGGGTGTTCCGTAGCAATTTCATCGAGTGCCGCCGTCACCGCTTCACTCAATCACAGAGATCGCGAAATCTGGCCATCTGGATCCGAAGAGTTGGACCGTGGCCCAGGTCATCCAAGCGGCGCCTCCGAAGCCGCTCTCATCCTCTCGGCTGCCGATTCCGGTGTTATGTCCCGCTGAGGACTCGCGAGCATTTCATACCCCACCATGAACTTCCGCACAGTCGCCGAGCGAAGAAGCGGTGGATAGAAATGCGCATGAAGGTGCCACTCAGGGTGTGGCTGCCCGTCAGTAGGTCTCTGGTGAAACCCCATCGAATAAGGGAATGACACTTCAAAAACATTGTCATAGCGCGACGTAATCCGTCGCAAAACATCGGCCAGTCCACGTCGTCCACTCACGTCCAATTCGTCCAGCCCAGTGCAATGGTGGTTAGCCAGCACCAATACTTCGAAGGGCCACACCGCCCAAAATGGCACCACAACAGTAAAAAAGTCATTCGCGCAAACCACACGCTCACCGTTGTCTCGCTCCAACGCCAGGTATTCACACAACATGCAGCGATCCTTCTGCTTGCGAAACTCCAATTGTGCACTCTGCTCAGCCGCCGGCAAATTCGGAACCGTTTCATTCGCCCATATCTGGCAATGTGGATGCGGATTGCTCGCGCCCATCATCTCGCCGCGGTTCTCGAAGATTTGCACGTGGTTGATCCAATCGATCGAACCTAGTTCCTTGTACTGTTCGCTCCAGACCTGAACCACACGCGTGACATCGTCGGGTTCCATGTTGGAAATAGTAAGGTCGTGGCGCGGAGAAAAGCAGATCACGCGACAGATGCCGCGTTCCGTCTTAGCCCGGATCAGCCCCTCTTTGTCGATTTCGCCTGTGGGGACTTGCGGAACGAGAGCGGCGTAGTCGTTGTCAAAAACAAAGGTGGACTTGTAGTCAGGATTCTTGTGTCCGCCAGCACGAGAATTTCCCGGGCACAAATAGCATTCAGGATCGTACTTCGGCCTGGCTACAGAAGCGCTCCTCTCGACCTGCCCTTGCCATGGACGCTGTGTGCGGTGTGGCGAGACCAACACCCACTCGCGCAGCAATGGATTCCAGCGACGGTGAGGAGACCGCGAGAAATCCCGTTCGAGACTCATTGAACCTGGTTCGCACCATCGGCGGCCGTCGAGATGTAGACCTCTGGCGACAGACCGGTCGCCTTCTTATATTCCTTCGCGACGTTATCTCGAAAGCTCTCAGCGTGCGAGCCTTCAACCAAATTGATCGTGCATCCGCCGAAACCGCCGCCCGTCATGCGAGCGCCAAAGATTTCCGGCTGTCGATTGGCAATCTCGACCATTAAATCCAATTCTCGGCTGCTCACTTCGTAATCATCGCGCAGACTGGCATGTGACTGCGCCATTAGCGTGCCAAACTGTTTCATGTCGTGCTGTTCGAGGGCTTTGGCCGCGCGCTGCACGCGCTCATTTTCGCTGACAACATGACGGCAGCGTCGATAAATCGTTTCCGGTAGCTTCTCACGATATTGCTCGAGTTCGCGGGTAGAGACATCCCGCAGCGCGCGAATCTCGGGAATGAATTCACGCAACATCAATACTCCGGTTTCGCATTCATCGCGTCTCTTGTTGTATTCACCCGAAGCATGCTCGTGCTTGACCATGGTGTTGCAGATCACCATCCGTGAAGCGGACGACAGGGGCAGCAGGCGGAAATCGAGACTGCGGCAATCGAGCATGAGCGCGTGATCGACCGTCCCATTACAGGAAATGAATTGATCCATGATTCCGCAGCGTATTCCCACAAACAGGTTCTCCGCGCGCTGACAAAGAAGAGCCAGCTCGGTTCGGTCCACCGTATATCGATTGGTTCTAAGCAGTGAAAAACCTGCAGCTACCTCGATCGCTGCAGAGGAACTCAGTCCCGAACCCATTGGGACCTCGCTCTGAATCAAGATGTCTGCCCCTGCCAGCTTCTTGCCGGACTGCCTTATCTGCTCGATGATGCCGACCACATAGTCCGACCACGCATGTCGCGGGCGCAGATCACCGTTCAAAACGACGGTTACAGGTTCAGTGAAGGCACGCGAGCGAATGTTGACGGTTGAATCGGATCTTGGCGAGATCGCGAGCCACGTGAAGAAGTTAATTGCCGCCGGCATCACGAAGCCGTCGTTGTAGTCGGTGTGCTCACCGATGAGATTTACGCGACCGGGCGCACGATATACCTCCGGCCGCCGTCCATAGATCTTCTGGAACTCCTGTTGAAAGCTTTCGATCTGCATCGTCTCAGGAGCGGCGTGCGCCGGCTGGTTCGGCGTAAAGTTGTGGATGTGTCTGCATCCATTCCCAGGCGCTGGCTATGATCTCGTCCAAACCCGGGTACTTCGGATTCCATTTCAGTTCCCTGCGGATGCGTTCCGAGCTTGCTACCAGGACTGCAGGGTCTCCCGGTCTGCAACTCTTTTCTACTGCCTTGATGGGCTTCCCTGTCACTCTCTTTGCCGAGTCGATCACCTCGCGAACGCTGAATCCCGCTCCGGCACCCAGGTTGTAGATGAGCTTATCGCGCTGATCCAATGCTTCGAGCGCCAGTACGTGCGCGTCGGCCAAGTCGCTTACATGGATGTAGTCGCGAATGCACGTGCCATCTTTTGTCGGATAGTCAGTCCCAAAAATCGAAACAGAATCGCGCAAGCCGGTTGCGGCCTGCAGCACAATCGGAATCAAGTGCGACTCGGGATCATGGCGCTCGCCGGAACGGCCATTCGATCCGGAGGCATTGAAATAACGAAGACTGGCATATCGGAGTCCATGAATGCGATGAAACCAAGCCAGCATGCGTTCGACCAGCAGTTTCGATTCTCCGTACGCGTTCGTCGGCCTCAGCTCATCGTCTTCCTGAATCGGGATTCGCTTGGGTTCGCCATAGAGCGCCGCTGTCGAAGAAAAGATGAATTTCCCGATTCCCGCGCTGAGCATGGCCTCCAGCAGCGTAAGCGTAGCAGCCGAGTTGTTGCGGAAGTACTTTTCTGGAACCTTCATCGACTCGCCGGCCTCGATCGACGCCGCAAAATGCAGAACGGCCTCCGGGCGGTAGTCGCGGAGAACAGGTTCGATGTGCTCGCGATTTCCAACGTCTCCTCTGATCAGCGTGACCGTCGGAGGAATAGCATCAGCGTTGCCTTTGCTCAGGTTGTCGAAAACTCGCACTTCATGTCCGGCATCGAGCAACGCTTGAACGGTGGTCGCTCCGATGTATCCAGCGCCGCCAGTGACGAGCGTCTTCATGCCCCTAGATTGTACTTGGAATGTTGCGCGGGTTCGCGCTTCGAAAAGAAACTTTCAGGATGTGGAATTGCGGAGTGTCGATTTCATTTTTTCACCACGGAGCCACGGAGAACACGAAGAAAGCAAGAAAGATTGATGCTCGGAAGAAAAGTAGTTCTGCTCGAAGTATCTGTTGAGAGCCGGCTTTGCCGAAACTGAAACTCGAAACCTGAAACCGATTCTTGCCTCCGTGACTCCGTGTGAAAAAGCCTTTTACGCCGTCGCCCCTACCGCCAGCTTCGATGTCTCCTCGCCGAACCTCACCGATACGATCTTCGATACTCCCGGTTCCTGCATGGTTACGCCATAGAGCACAGGCGAGGAACTGATCGTGCGCTTGTGGTGCGTAATCACGATGAACTGCGTGCGATCGCTCATCTCCTTCACCAGATCGGTGAACCGACCCACGTTTGATTCATCGAGTGGCGCGTCGACTTCGTCGAGGATGCAGAACGGACTCGGTTGGTATTGGAAAATGCCAACCAGCAGCGACAGCGCTGTGAGTGCCTTTTCTCCGCCTGATAGAAGCAGTACGTTCTGCAGCTTCTTCCCCGGGGGCGAGGCGACGATGTCGATGCCGCTCTCCGCCGAGTTCTCCTCGTCCGTGAGCTTCATGAAACCGTGTCCGCCTCCGAAGAGCTTACGGAATGTGATCTGGAAGTTCTCGTTGATCTTCACGAAGGCCTCGTCGAACTTTTGCTTCGAGAACTCGTCGATTTCCTTGATCGTGTTTTGTGTGTTCTCGATGGAATCGATCAGGTCTTTGCGTTGGGTCTCGAGGAACTCATGGCGTTGCGCGGTTTCTTTGTACTCTTCGAGCGCCATCATGTTCACCGGACCCATGTTCTCGAGCTTCGTCCGCATCTCGCGATAGAGTCCTTCCTCTTGCGCGAGCGGTTCGCCTTCGATAATCGAGATCGACGGTTCGGCGAGCAACGCGTCCGAGGTCATCGACAGCTCTTGCACGCACGTCTCGGCCATATGCTGCGTGTCCGATTGCAGCCGTGCCAATGCGGTGGACAGTTCCCCGCGGCGCTCGCGAACAACCTCCAACTCCTGGCGGACGGCTCGCAGCGACACATCGAGTTCTGCACAAAGTACGCGGATTTTCTCGCCTGCGGTTTTCAACTCCGCAGCCTTTCGTTCACCCTGCTCGCGCTCGGTCTGTAACGTAACCAGAAACTCGGCGATGCGAACGTTCTCAGCTTCGCGCTCTTGCTTCTCAGCATGTGCATTCGCGATTTGGGATTCGAGCGCTTCCACTCGCGAGCTTACTTCCCGCACCATATGGCTGATCCGCTCAAGCGCAACTGCCGCCGCGCGACGACGCTCTTCGAGTGCGGCAAGTCGGGCCCGGGCTTCGGCAGCGCGGTGAGTTGCTGAGTCACGCGTGGCCCGGTGTTCGATCAAGCTCTGCTGTGCATTGTTGACTTCAAGTTCGAGTTCGCATTGACGCACTTCGTGTCGCTCGAGCTCTTCCCGCTTGAATGCCAGCAGCTCCTGCTTGCCCGATTGCTGCTGCAGTACTCGGTCCATCTCAAGGCGCAGTTGATGCAATCGCTGCTCGGCTCGCGCAAGCTCCGATTCCATCTGCTTGAGCGCGACTCCTGAGCTGTGCGCGTTCTTCTCGGCTTCGCGCTTCTCGTCTTGCAGCCGTTCGAGCAGCGCGCTCAGTTCGGATACTTCGCGTCCCAATTGCTGGACGCGCATCTCTTCGTTACGCAGCGCGTCTTCCAGCATCTGGACTAGGCGATTCACTTCACGCAGCTCGCGCTTGAGTGAGAGCGGACCTTCGGTCCGCTGCTTACCACCCGTGACCGTTACGTTGTGAAATGTTTCGCCTGTGGGCGACAGGAAGAACGCATCGGGATTTTCCAGCGCCAACTCGCGAGCGACCGAAGCATCGGGAGCGATGTATCCGTCGCGCAGCTTGGGCAGGATCACTTCCAGTGATTTCCCGAATCCATTCAGCACGCGAATGCAGCGGGTGAGCGGAACGACGCAATCACGAGCCGGTTGTCGCTGCGCATTTTCGTCGACCGCGAAGGAGAATTTCGCTTGAGAATCGCTGGGGTGAACCAGGAAGGTTGCGCGGCCATCGACATCAGTCTTGAGCAGCCGCATTCCCTCCTCGGCGGCATTCCACGACTTCACCACGATGTAGTTCAGCTCGTCGCGGAAGAAGTCGTCGATGACTCCTTCGTATTGATCGTCTACTTCAAGGAAATCCGCGAGCACTCCGGCGGGAGCGAGCCCGCCTTCGAGCGAGTTGGCCTTCAACAAGCGCTTTACTGATTCGGTTGAATATCCGTGATCGCGCAGCAGAGCCTCAATTGAGGCGCGCTTTCCCATCGCAGTTGCCAATTCCGAGCGCAGCCCGTCGAGATGGCGCTTGCATTCGAGTTCGAGAGCACGTTTCTCTTCAAGGTTGGTCCGCACTTCAGCGATACGAGCCGAGAGCGCACCCACGGTCTCGTTGATGGATTCAAACTCCATCGTGACCTGTCCACGACGTCCGCCGAGCGCTTCGACTTCTGAAAGAGTCGATTCGGTTTCGGAATTGAGTCGGAGCGTCTGCTCGGAGAGCGAGGCAAGATGATCTTCGGTTTGCGCGATCTCGCCGCGCACCTTCGTCACCGCCGACATCACCTCATATACCGATCTGCGCCGCAGTTCTTGCTCCTGTTCCACGCCGGCAAGCTGGCGACCTGCTTCGGCGGCCTGCTCCTGCTCGAAACGATGCTGCTCTTCGGCCATCTGGACCTCTGCTGAAGCCGATTCCAGAACGGTACGATTTCCACCTTCTTCAGCAGCGAGTTCCTGCAGTCTCGTCCGTGTGCGTTCGAGTTCCGCCTCGTCCGAAGCAGCGCGGACAACAAGCTCAGCACAGCGCTCTTCGTTGTTCGCACCTCGCGAATTCGCCCGGCCGGCTTCGACATCAATCTGACTCAAACGATCGTGAACCGCACGACCTTCTGCTTCGAGCGAGTAGGCGCGTTCGGATACTGACGAATGCGCGCGTTCCATTAACTCCACTGCACCGGCGCGATCGCCTACTTCAATACTGAGAGCTTGAATCTTCTCCGCGAGTGCAGCATTCTCAAGCGCCATCTGCGTGAGCTTGCTTGCCAGCACTACGCGCAGCTTCTCGCGCATTTCATCACGCAGCTTGGCGTAGCGCTCGGCCTTCGCCGCCTGACGCTTGAGTGAGTTCATCTGCCGCGTGACTTCGTCGAAGATGTCGTTGATGCGCGCCAGGTTCTGACGCGCATGCTCCAGCCGGAGCTCGGCGAGACGCTTTTTCGTCTTGAACTTCGTTATGCCCGCAGCCTCTTCGATGATGGCGCGACGATCATGCGGCTTGCTCGAGAGGATTTGACCGATGCGTCCTTGCTCGATGATTGCGTAGGACTCGGGGCCAAGACCCGTGCCCATGAAGATGTCCTGAATATCGCGCAGGCGGCAAAGCTTCCCGTTCAGCAGGTATTCCGATTCACCGGAACGGAACAGACGACGGGTGACGACGATCTCACCTGCTCGAAATTGCGAGTTGAATTTGCGGCGGCGGATCCTGAGCACGACATCCGGGTTTACTGCTTGAACTTCAGCAGTTCCCGAATCGGGAACAGATGCGGGTGCAGATGGATCCTCGCCCTCGAAACCCGGAGCTTCTTCGGCTTCGTTCCTCTCCGCCGAGACTGCAATGACGTTTCCTTCCGCGTCTATTAACTGTCCAGGACGCGCTTCTTCTTCTGCTCGTGCTGTCTCGTCGGCGGCGGAGGCGCGCAGCGATGCCTCATCCCAGTCCTCACCCGTGAGTTCATCCTGAATATCGATTTCAGGCGCAGCGCTGTGATCTCCTTCGTAGACCTCCGGATCGATCAGCGTGAGCGAAACTTCCGCCATGCCGGTGGGCTTGCGATCACGTGTGCCGGCGAAGATCACATCTTCCATGCGGGCGCCACGCAGGCTGCGCGCTGATTGCTCGCCAAGAACCCACGAGATCGCGTCGGAGACATTGGACTTGCCGCATCCGTTCGGTCCGACGATCGCGGCTATGCCTTCTCCGTGAAACTTGAGTTCGGTCCGGTCACAGAAAGATTTGAAGCCGAGAATCTGAAGCTTTTTGAGCTTAAGCACTGCACGCTCCTTGGAGGAAAGAGGGGAGGACGGTGAATCGCGAAACTCGAGATTCAGGCCGAGGTGCGGTCAATTTGAGCGCCATTGCGTCGTGTTGACTCAAATGGTTACACCTGCCGCTTTGGCCCATGATGCTACCGGCCAGAGAAGAAAGCGACCTGCTCAATTTACGATTGGCAGTAGCTTGCGTCAACAACGGCACACAATATGTTGTGGATATTGCGGCAGGAACCCACGATGTTGCACCTGAGTTGCTGCAGGTGCGCACAGAAACAATCATGTAGAGGGGAACGCGGGAATCGGCGAGAGCTGTGGAAATCTTAGCAGAATTCGGCTGATTCGCCATCGAAATCGGCTCGACCTCCATCCTGGTCCTCCGACCCGAAGCTTGCGAGCGGCTACTGCTAAAATTCAGGCCGTGTCTTCTTACAAACTGTCTTGCATCTTCCTTTTGATTCTTTTCTCTTCGTTTTTGATCGCTCAGAGCAAATCCAGGAAAGCCAGCACGCCGCTGCACCACGGCGTCTCGCGGTTCGCAAAGCCTGAATACGTTGTGCCGGATTTGGCGGAACGGCTGGCGAAATACAAGCGGGTTGTGATCCCGTTTGATAAATCGAAATTCTCTGCACGCGAGCTGCAGATGATCGACAAGCTGGTCGATGCCTCACGCTATCTCGATGACATCTTCTGGCGGCAGAGCGATCCGGAGGGCCTGGAACTCTACAAGAGCCTGGAGAACTCGAAGAATCCGCGCGACGTCAAGCTGCGGCAATTCCTGATCATTAACGGCAGCCGCTTTGACCTGACGAACGACAACAAGCCGTTTGTCGGCACGAAGCCGATGCCGCCTGGCCGCGGACTATATCCCGAGGAACTCACTCGCGAGGAACTTGAGAAGTATGTGGCTGCACATCCGGATCAAAAGGACGAACTCTACAGTCCATACACCGTGATCCGCCGCAACGGCGATCAACTGGAAGCAATTCCCTATCGCACCGCGTTTCGCCAGTTCCTGATTCCGGCTGCAAAGGACCTGCGCGAAGCCGCCGATCTCTCCGAGGACAAAGCTTTCGCTGATTTTCTTCGCCTGCGTGCCGACGCTCTGCTCTCCGACGATTACTACAAGAGCGATCTGGCCTGGGTCGATCTGCAGAATCCAAAGTTCGACGTGATCATGGCGCCTTACGAGACCTATCTCGACGGCGTGCTCGGAGTGAAGACTTCTTACGGCGCAGCGGTGATGATTCGCAACGAAGCCGAGAGCGCGAAGCTGGCCGTCTATCAACAGCATGTTCCCGAGGTTCAGGACGCGCTGCCGCTAGCGCCAGAAGATCGTCCGTCGAAAGCCGGCCAGCCCACGCCGATGGAAGTGATGGACACTCCATTCCGCGGCGGCGATCTGCGCCACGGCTACCAGGCTGTAGCCGACAATCTCCCGAATGATGCGCGCATCCACGAACAAAAAGGTACGAAGAAAATCTTTTTCAAGAACTACATGGACGCGCGCGTGAACTACGTGATCCTGCCGCTCGCGAAAGGCATCATGGATCCCGCACAGGCGGCGCAGGCCACTGCTGATGGCTACATGGCAAGCACGGTGATGCACGAAATCTGCCATGGGCTCGGTCCCGCCTACTCGCGCACCGGGTCGGGCAAGAAGGATATTCGCGAGGCGCTGGCCGACATCTACCCCGGATTGGAAGAAGCAAAAGCCGACGTGGTCGGCATGTTTGCATTGAAGTTTCTCATGGACAAGGGAGTGCTCCCGAAGGAGCGCGAGCAGGAATACTATGCTTCGTACGTGGCCGGAATCTTTCGCACGGTACGCTTCGGCGTAGGCGAGGCCCACGGACGCGCCGAGATGATGGAATTCAACTACCTCAGTGAGCAGAAGGCGATCACGCGCGATGCATCCGGCCGCTATCACGTGGACTACGCCAAGATGCCCGATACCATTGCAGCGCTCGCGAAGGAGTTGCTGGAGCAGGAAGCTACAGGCGATCGCGATCGGGCGGCGGCATGGTTCAAGAAGTATGACGTGATGCCGAGCGAATTGCAGTCGGCGATGGCAGAGTTGCGCAATATCCCGGTTGACGTCGATCCAGTGCAGCCGTTTCCCGAAAAGGTCCAATAAAGGAGATCTCGATGGATCAAGCTGAGAAGCGAAAGTATGAGCGAGTAACTCTGCCGCCCGAAGCTGCTGCTTACGTGGAAGACGCGAACGGCAAGAAAATTGGTGCGCTTCGCGTGATTGGCCAGGGCGGCCTGCTGTGCGAGTGCGATCCCAAGCTCTATCGTCCAGGGCAGATGGTCACGTTGCGCATCGTCGATCCCACCGAAGGCATCGAGCGCGTACTGAATTGTGAAGTCCGCTACTCGGAAGAGAAAGGCATTGGCTTCGCGTTTGACGATCTTGGACCAGATTCCGCAGTTGAGATCGGCGTGATCATCGGCAAATACTACGCCGGACACAGATAGACACAGTTAATTGATTCTGGTCCGGCCGCGCTCCGCCGGTTTTCTACTCCATTACGAGCAGCAAAGATCTACAACGCAAGCTGCTGGCTTGCAATAGCTCGATCAAAGTCCCTCCGAAGGCAGCTATCAGCTCCATTGCTGGCCATCAATCGAGAGTACCTTAGCGCTCTTCTCAAAAAATCTGGGCATCCTACATACTTTGCTCGCCTATTTGTCGATACTCGTTTCCTCTCATAACAACCGCTTTCCTGTTTGAGGAGCTTTATGGATTCCGATTCAGTCATTCAGTTTCCCAATGGACGCGCGCAGGGCCGTAAGTTCGACGTAATTCGCTGGGGCTCGATGCTGGGCGGCGGTGCTCTTGCACTGTTCGGCCTCTCGCGACGCTCGAAGCCCGGCTTCGCACTCGCAGCCGCCGGTGGTCTGCTCGCGTATCGCGGCGCAACTCTGGAAGAAGCCGATCAGGAGTGGTACGTCGAAACCAGCTTTGCTATCAACTGCTCACCCGAGCAGGCTTTTCAGTTCTGGCGCGATTTCGAAAACCTTCCAAAATTCATGCGCAACTTGGAATCGGTGAAAGTTCTGAGCAATGGCCGTTCGGAATGGACGGCGCTCGGGCGCATGGGAATGAACGTCCGCTGGACGGCGGAGATCGTCGATCAGCGTGAGAACGAATGGATCGTCTGGCGCTCGCTCGAAGGTTCTGACATCGATTGCCGCGGCTCGGTTCACTTCCGTACTGCCGTCGGAGATCGCGGCACGATCGTGACGGCATCGATGCAGTGTCGTCCGGTGGCCGGCGCTCTCGGCAAAGCAGTGGCGCTCGCCTTCGGCAAAGATCCTGAGTTCATGATGCGCGAGGATCTGCGCCGCTTCAAAGCATTGATGGAAGCTGGCGAGATCCCCAACATCGAAGGCCAGACGCACGGCCCGCGCTCGCGGCTCGACAAAGCCATTCATGCCGCCTATCCCGAGAAGCGCAAGCCCGCCGAGTTCGAAGCCAATCTCCAACAACTGCAAACGCAAAGGAGCGCGTCATGAAAGCACTGTGCTGGATGGGAATCGAAAAATTAAGCGTCGAAGACGTTGCCGATCCGAAGATTCTGAATCCTCGCGACGCGATCATCCGCGTCACGCGCACCTGCATCTGCGGCTCCGATCTGCATCTTTATGACGGTTACATGCCCACTTTGGAACAAGGCGACATTCTCGGGCACGAATTTATGGGCGAAGTCGTCGAAGTTGGACCTGGAGTTGATCGTGCGAAATTGAAAGTCGGAGATCGGGTTGTGGTGCCGTTCACCATCGCCTGCGGCAAGTGCTTTTTCTGCCAGCAGGAGCTCTGGTCGCTTTGTGACAACACTAATCCGAACGCCTGGATTGCCGAAAAAATGATGGGCTACTCGCCCTCTGGGCTATTTGGCTACACCCACATGCTGGGCGGATACGCAGGAGGACAGGCACAGTACGCGCGTGTACCTTGCGCGGACGTTGGTCCAATCAAAGTTCCTGACGGACTTGATGATGAGAAGGTCGTCTTCCTCTCGGATATATTCCCTACCGGCTACATGGGAGCGGAGAACTGCAACATTCGTCCTGGTGACACGGTTGCCATCTGGGGATGTGGACCTGTGGGCCAGTTCGCGATCCGCAGCGCGTTCATGCTCGGAGCGGGGCGGGTGATTGCGATCGATCGCATTCCGGAACGCCTGCGCTTAGCCGAAGATGCCGGTGCGGAGACGATCAACTACGAGCAGGTAGAGGACGTTGTACAGACTCTCAAAGATATGACCGGTAATCGCGGTCCGGACTCATGCATGGACGCGGTCGGCATGGAAGCGTACGGACACACGCTGCCGTTCCTGGTCGATCGCGCCAAACAGGCCATGAAGCTCGCAACGGATCGTCCAAACGTGCTGCGGCAATGCATTATGGCGTGCCGAAAAGGCGGGACCGTTTCGGTCCCTGGTGTTTATGGAGGCTTCCTCGACAAGATTCCTTTCGGAGCGGCCATGAATAAAGGTCTCACTTTCAAAATGGGACAGACGCACATGATGCGCTACATGCGTCCGCTGCTGGAGCGAATCGAGCGAGGTGAAATCGACCCAACTGTCGTGATCAGTCACCGCCTACCGCTGTCGAAAGCGCCAGAGGCGTACAAAATGTTCCGGGACAAGGAAGATCACTGCACGAAAGTTGTGCTAGATCCTTGGGCAGATGGAGCAAAAGCGGCTTAGGTCGGATCTCCGGTAGAGACGCGGCATGCCGCGTCTCTACTCAGACTAGACACCAAGTCCTGCGGCTCTCTTCTCGCCCGGTTCGAACACCGTCTCCACCGTTGCTGGACACAGAGTCCTGTATCCACAATTCCTGCAATGGAACCCAGGCGTCGGCGCGAAGTTCGCGTTGCGAATGCCTTCGGCGACTTCCATCACCTGTTCATAGATTTTTTCTTTTTTAACGCTGGTCGTTTCAGCAGTTGTATTGTCTTCAAGGTTGTAGAAGGCGGCTCGCTCTACGCGATGGCCTTCGAGCTCCGCCGCCAACGAATAGAGCCCGAGTTGAATGCTGTTCACAGCATCAAGGGTGTTGCGTGGTGCGCCAGTTTTGTAGTCGAGGACGAGGACGCCGCCACCTTCCAAACGATCGATCCGATCGATGCGACCATTGATCACCACGTTTTCGATCGTATAGCGAATTGATTTTTCAGTGCACAGCACGTGCGGCCTGGGTTCGACCGCACGAAGCGCAATAAATTGACGCAGTTGCTCTTCGCCTTGTCTCTCGTACAGCCTTCGCTGGAGCTCTTCATCGATCTTGGCGTGCTCGAACTCGCGCCGGAAGATTTCCACAGTTTCGTCGGCAGTGCGATCGATTCCTCGCGATGCCGCTTCATAGAAATCTTTGAGCGCGGTGTGCATGGCCGCCCCATATTGAAGCGCGGCCGACGGCTCCTCGGGCAAACGCCAGCGCTTCTGCAAGGCGAATTTCATCGGACACGTCGCATACGCCTCGATGGCCGACGCGCTCAACTCGATCTTGCCCGCAACTTTTTCGGCGGCCAGCGTTACCCATGCCGGCGTTTCGACTGTGACTTCGTCACGCTGAACCAAAATGGGATCACGGATGCAGAGCGCCTGCTTGAGGGCCTGGTCCTCACTCATCTCGCGCAGATAAGTCGGTGGAATTTCCGCGTCCTTCTTCTTACTTACGCGCTTCTTGCCGTAGAGGCTGAGCGTGTCGCGCGCGCGAGTCACTGCAACGTAAAAAAGACGCCTTTCTTCTTCCTTATGAATCTGGTCGTCGGCTTTTTCGATGCGGTAGCTTCCGGGACTCAATTCTCGCGGAAATTCGAAAAGTGTTTCCTTATAGTTGGTAGGAAACGACGGACTGACCACCCTCAGAACAAAGACGTTTTTGAACTCGAGTCCTTTTGCCGCGTGGACGGTCAGCAGCTTCACAGCATCGTGTTCATCAGGGGCGGCTTCCTGTGAAGCGCCTGCGAATTCCTCTTCGGGACGCTCAGGTGGGGACAAGGCAAGCGTCCCCCCGCCTTCGCGGTAGAGATCGAGAAATTCGAGAAACTCGCTCAGCTTACCGGTCGCGCAAATCCGGCTTCCCAGCCACTTGCGCGTGAAGTCGAGAAACCTCGTGAGCTCGATCCCATTGCGAGCGATTCCGAGAAGATCGGCTGCGGCATGGACTGTCTGGACCAGGTCCTTACTCTCAGATCCGTGTTGATCCGAAAAGACCTGCAGGACGCGGAGCAGTTCCGGACCACCATTCACGTTTTCAAGCACAGTCGCGACTTTGGTCCCCCGCGCAGCCGACGATAATTTCTCATGCAGCTCAGAAAGATCGACTCCCGATCCCTCCCGCAGAGCAAGCCGGAAGAAGCTCACATCCTCGTTGCGGGAATGCACACAGTGAAGCCATGCCATTACATCACGGAGAGCGTCGCTTTCGAACAGGTCGGTGTCCTGAACTTCGAACGGAATCGAGCGCGCTCCGAGTTCTTCGACGAGACCTTCGGCATTCGAGTGGCTGCGGAAGAGCACGGCACAGTCGCTCCAGCGCGCACCATCGGCGTGCAGCGCCAGAATCCGCTCTGCAACATCGGAGCACTCTTCTTCGTAGTTCCGATATGGAACAACATCAACGGGTTGAGCGCCGAAGAGCAATCCGCTGCCGCGATTGCCTTCTTCGATGTCGCGTGCAGAAATCAACTTTTCGCGATCAAACTGCAGGCGACTCCCGCCTTCGGTCAGCTTCGGGTTGTGGCGAATTGCCGCGTAGCCGCAGTCGAGAATGTTCTGCGTCGAGCGCTGATTCTCTGCAAGGTTGATCAGATGCCGGCGGTCCAGTTTGTCAAAAACATTGGCGAACTCGTTGAAGGCCGCGCTTGACGCTCCGCGGAAATGATAGATCGCTTGATCGGGATCGCCCACCGCGAACACATTTTGTGCTTCCCCCGCAAGCACGCGCGCCAGTTCGATCTGGGCGTGATTCGAGTCCTGGAATTCGTCGATCAGAAGAAAGCGCGCGCTACTGCGCTCGCGCTGCAATAGCTGACTGTCATTTGTGAGCAGCGTAGCAGTACGGGAAACGAGCGCTCCGAAGGTAAGCAGACGATTTTCCGCAAGCAGCTTGTCAACCGTCCTGAAGATCGCCGAGATTTCCTCGCAACGTTCTAAAACTTCGTCGCGCGTCATCACCTCTGCTTGTTTTTTTTTCGCGACTCGCGGCAGACGCAACTCGCCGCGACTCACGCGTGCAATGTAATCGGCATAGACTTCAGCTGTGACAAGTTCATCGGAGCAACGATCGAAAAAGGCGAGCAGATCTTTTAGAAAGCGCCCGGGATTCGCCGCGCGCAAGAATCGATTCAGCGGCAGATCGGCGACGCGTTGACGCAGAAAGGTCCACAGCTCACATTGGTCGAGCAGTTGAAAGTCCTCACCTGCCTCGCGCAGAAGTTGATAGCAGTACCCGTGGAAAGTAGATGCATTCAGACCCCCAGCCGCAATTCCCGCCGAGGACTTCGCCACACGCGATCGAATCTCGCGTGCAGCTTTGTGCGTAAACGTGAATGCCCGAATTTCGTTTGGCCGGGCGTGCTTGCCGAGAATCAGCCGCGAGATGCGATGGACGAGAACACTGGTCTTGCCTGTGCCGGCGCCGGCGAGCACCAGCATGGGACCGTACACATGGTTGGCGGCTTCTTTTTGCTTCGAATTGAGCTGCGAATACGAAATGCCCACGGGTCTGCTACAACGCGCCGTATGATTATGCGAAAGAAAGGCGAATTTAGCAAGCGAGGAAATTGTGGGTCATAAGGTGGAAAATCAACAGATTTGGCCTCTCCGGAGTCAGGTAAGTACGATGTTTACGACAGGAGGAGGGCAATGGCTCATCGCGGCGCAGTCATTATCGTTCGCATACTGGTTGGCTGGGTCTTTCTTGTTGAAGGCATTCTCAAATTTCGCTTGCCGCAGGAACTCGGCGTTGGTCGCTTCGCCAACATCGGTATTCCTGATCCTCACGTTTTAGCGCCGTTTGTTGGAGGCGTAGAGATCGTCTGCGGCGCGCTGGTCATCATCGGTCTGCTCACGAGATGGGCGTGCATTCCTCTGCTGATTGACATTGCCGTCGCGATTCTGTCGACCAAAGTTCCCATTCTGCTCGGTCATCCATTCTGGCGCTTCGCACTTCCTAATGTGAAACACTACGGGATTCTGGGCATGCTGCATGAAGCGCGCACAGATTTCTCGATGCTGCTCGGATTGCTCTTCCTGCTGATTGTTGGACCTGGGAATCTGGCGCTGGATGCGATGCGGCGCGGGTAAATCAAACAGAACCGCCGCCGGTGGGCTGGAGATCGCCGAATGGCGAGCTCCGGGATTTGAAGAGATCTGGTGCTGGCTGCAGACGCAGCCGCAAAAGACGCGGCTGCCCCACCGGCTACCGCCGGCGGTTCTGTTATTGGAACTCTGGCGGACGTCCAGTAAGCCGCTCGATTCTCTTGGCGATGGGCGGATGCGTCGAGAACAGGTTCGCGAGCGTGTCGCCTCCAATCAGCGGAGCCACGATGAACAAATGCGCCGTCGACGGCGTAGCAACCAGCGGACGCCGCTTCGACCAGGCATCCAGCTTTTGCAGAGCGCGAGCAAGAGCATAAGGATTCCCGGTGGTGTTTGCGCCAGTGTGATCGGCCTCGTATTCGCGCGAGCGAGAGACCGCCATCTGAATCAGCAGCGCGGCAATCGGCGCAAGGATCATCATGAGGATAGCCGCGAATCCTCCGCCGCGGTCGCGGTCATCGCGATCGCCGTATCCACCGAACATTCCAGCCCACATCAGCGAGCGTGCCAGGAACGTAATCGCGCCCGCCAATGTTGCCGCGACAGAGCTGATCAGGATGTCACGATTCCTGACATGGCCCAATTCATGTGCTAGCACGCCTTCCAACTCTTCGTCATCGAGCAGATTAAGAATGCCTTGCGTCACGGCAACAGAAGCGTGCGACGGATTGCGCCCGGTGGCGAAAGCGTTGGGCGAATCGGTGGGAATCACATAGATCTTCGGCATCGGCAATCCGACCCGCTGGGTCATGCGCTCGACCACGTTGTACACGCGCGGCAAATCTTCGCGCGACGCCGGCTGCGCGCGATACATCGACAAAGCAATCCTGTCAGAAAAGAAATAGCTGAAGAAATTCATCACGGCGGCAATAGCCAGGCCGATGGCCATGCCATGCTGCGTCCCCAGATGTGCGCCTATCACCTCTCCGACAAACATCAGAAAGAGCGTGAGGCCGGTAAGCAGAGCCAACGTTTTCAGGTTATTTCCCATAAGCTTTGTAGATGTAGATGCTCCAGTCTTTCACGGGATTCGCGGCATCGCAAACGCTGCAACCTGTCGATCTGACAAACACTTCACCTTAGTGATTGATACGCAGCCTCCACAGGGAATGTTCCGCACGTGCACACAAAAAACCCGGCCATGCGGGCCGGGTTAGCTGGAGGAAACGAGTTTTTCAAGCGGCTTTGTGACGGCTCTCGATATTGCTGGATCCCTCGTCAAAGTTCGTAAGGCTGCGCACGGCGGCAAGGGCGATTCCCATGCCTTGGAACAGTTTCGATTCGGTCTCTTCAGAGAATCCCAGCAAATTCGGCAACGAGGCAACGAGAGCTGCCACGCCGGGATCGACATTGCCATGGGTTTCGAAGCTGATCTTCTTCCACACTCCTCCCGGACAATCGGTGAGGAAGATCAAGCCGCCTACCAGATTCCCGCAAATAAAAGAAGACAGGGCAGCCCGTTTGTTCTTTCTCCACAGCAGAGCTCCTGACAAGGCAAAAGCTCCTGCGGTTCCCCAGTCGATGGCAGCATGCATTCCTGGGGTGATCACCTTCGGCAAAGGCTTGGTGACAAGTTCCGTCAGCTTCGTTGAAATTGGCATAGTCCGAGTTCGCTCCTTGTAAGAAGGATGCGGGGCTGCAAGGGCAAGTTGGCACATTCGTTTGTCATTCCGAACGGAGGCTCACGCGTGTGTTCGCGTGAGCAGCAGTAAGGAATCCCCTATTGACGCGAAACTGTTGCGTCGTGCTTCGGGACTCAATGATAGGGATTCCTCACGTCAACCACAGGCGCTCGCAATGACAAATACGAAACCTTAACGAGCAGCTTCGGCCGGCATCTCTCGTGTGGTCACGTCATCGACGCTTGCCAATTCGCGCAGCGACTCTGAATACGGAGCTTTCGCAATGCCTCGCTCGGTGATGATTGCCGCAACATAGCGATGCGGTGTGACATCGAATGCCGGATTCTCGATGCTGACGCCTTCGGGTGTGAGCTGCTTCCCTGCCATATGCGTGACTTCGCGCGCCGAGCGCTGCTCGATCGGAATCGAGTCGCCGGTCGAAGTCGCAAGATCGATGGTCGACCATGGCGCGGCAACATAGAAGGGAATGCCATGCTCTTTGGCTAGTACCGCGACGGTGTAGGTGCCGATCTTGTTGGCAACGTCACCATTTGCGGCAATTCGATCGGCGCCGACAACCACGGCTCCGATCTTACCTTGCTTCATCATGGCGCCAGCCATGTTGTCCGAAATTACCGTTGTGGGAATTCCATCTTTGGTCAGCTCCCATGCTGTGAGACGCGAGCCCTGCAGGAAGGGACGCGTCTCGTCGGCGAATACATGGATCTTTTTTCCCTCTTCCACGGCTGCGCGGATCACGCCCAGAGCACTTCCATAACCGCAGGTGGCGAGGGCTCCGGCATTGCAGTGGGTAAGGACGCCGCCGGAGGAAGGCATGAGCACCGCTCCGTTGCGGCCCATCATTTTGCAGGCAGCGATGTCGGCCAGGTACATCCGCTGAGCTTCTTCGATCAGTTCGCGCTTGATGGTTTCCAATGGCTCCGACGAAAGCTCCTCGAAACGGTCGCGCATGCGCTGAATCGCCCAGAACAGGTTCACGGCCGTAGGACGCGTACTCGCCAGCGTATTGCAGATTTCATCGAACTCAGGCCGTAGCTCGGCGACGTTCTTCGCTTTCGAATTGCGTACGCCAAGCGCCACGCCCATGGCTGCCGAGACGCCGATCGCCGGCGCTCCGCGCACGATCATCTCGCGAATTGCGGTCGCCACCTCGCGATAGTCGCGGCAGATTACGTAAATTTCTTCCGTAGGGAGGCGCGTCTGATCGATGAAGCGCACGCCTGCATCCGTCCATTCCAGGGTTTTGACCATTGTTCTTTGATTCTATTAGCTACCTTGCCTTGCGGGTAGAAGCAAGAGCGAACACGAAGGTCACGGAGTTGAATGAAGAGGTCACTGAGACCGATTGCGGCCTGGAAACGTGCGCTATCTGCTTTGCCTCTTCGGTATTTTCGATGTTATTCGCTGCGCAGTGCTTTCATGGGCTCGATGGTCGATGCACGGTGCGCTGGAACATAACCTGCGACCGCGGCCGCTACCGATAGCACGAACACCGCTAACAACAAACTGATCGGATCCCAAGCGCGCACACCATAGAGTTGCGAGGCTATGAGACGGCCGCCAAGCAGAGCGATTGGGATGCCGATCGCTAGTCCGAGGAGCACCTGCGCGAATGCGCTCCGCATCACCATCCCAATCACGTCGCCTCGGTTAGCGCCCAACGCCATGCGTACCCCGATCTCGCTCGTTCTACGCGCAACAGAGTAGGCAGTAATCCCGTACAAGCCTACCGATACAAGCACGAGCGCCAGGATTCCAAAAAGCATCGTAAGGCGCGCGATGAGGCGCTCCTGATTGAAGTTGCCGGCTACTTGGTAATCCAGCGATCGCAGATCAATGACGGTGAGGTTGGGATCGATGTTTCCCAATGTACGCCGGACTAACGCATCGACATTTTGCGGCTGAGAGTCGAATTGGATAACGATCGAGTTGATGAACATCGACCAATTTTCTCCGGTCGCATCCGAGGGTTTCTCAAATCTCGTATTTCGTTGCGTCAGCGGCCGGTAATAGAACGGGCGATATTCTCCGCGGGGATTGTTGTACTTGGCATCGGCCACGACGCCGACGATCTCATAGCTGCCCGCGAACTGCTGGCCGTTATTCCCGAAATGGCGCCCAATGGGATCCTCATTGGGAAAAAACTTTTTCACGAAAGCCTGATTGACAATGGCGACCATCTGCGAGGATGCGGTGTCCTGGTCTGTGAAGTCGCGCCCGCGGATTACAGGCTGGCCTACAGTTTCAAAGAAGTGGGTGCTCACGCGGTCCCACGATGAACCATTATGGGCATTCGGACCCGGCTCGGGTCTGCCTTCGATGTACACGCCCTCTCCCCAGTTATTCCCTTCAAGCGGACTATACAGCGCAAGTCCGACGCTCTTTACCCCTGGCAATGCTGAGAAATCCTGCTGCAGCCGCTGATACAAAGGCTGCAGCTTATCGATGGTGTACCCCGCGCCATGTGGATCGAGATGCAGGACGTAACGATTTTGCGTTTGAATCCCGAAATTCTGATGCTCGAGATTGCGCAGCGTTTTGGTCAGCAATGAGGCGCCAATCAGCAAAACCAACGACAACGCCGCCTGAAAAATGATGAGTGACTTTTGCGGCAGCGAGGAGCTATCGCGCGTGGACCGGCTGATGCCACGCAACGCCTCCGCCGGATCGGAGCGCGAGGTGATCCATGCCGGCACGATGCCGAAGATGATCCCTGTTACGAAGGAGACGGCAAGAGCAAATCCCAAAACGGGAAGCGAGGGAGTGGCATGGATCGGGAGGTACTTCGAGTCGGGGAAGGCGAGAGCGAGGATCGTTCGGGTACCGCCATAAGCTACCGCCAGGCCCAGCGCACCACCGATACATCCGAGCAACACGCTCTCCACCAGCACTTGCCTGATCAGACGTCCACGTGCGGCGCCTAAAGCAACGCGCAATGACGTCTCGGCGCGTCTGGCTGCGTTCCTGGCGAGCAGAATGTTTGCGACGTTCGCGCAAGCTACTAACAGCACGAGCGCGGAAAGTGCCATCAGCAGATTGAGTCCCTTACCGGTTTCCTGCTGCAGGTTCTGCACGCCGCCGCCGGCTGGAGTCAGCACAACGTGTTGCTTGGGAATCAGCGTATCGCCTCCGCGCTGAACATACGTTGGTTGCGTCGCCAGCCATTGCCGCAGACTCGCCGACAGCTTCTGCTGCAGTGCTGAGATATTTACTCCGGGCTTCAGACGTCCAATGGCATAAAGCCAGTTCGCGTCGGCATGATTCAGGATTGCATTCTCGCCGTTGATAACCAGCTCGGTCGAGAGCGGCAACCACACCTCAGGTGGATGGCTGTCAACGCGATCGCCAAAGAATCCGGGAGGAGCAACTCCCACAATCGTGAAGGGATGTCCCTGGATGTAGAACGTTGAACCCACCACACCGGGATCACCGGCATAGTCGTTCTGCCAGCTTTGATAACTCAGAACCGTCACCGGAGCTGCGCCAGCTTTGTCGTCGGAAGGCAGCAGCATGCGACCGAGAAACGGCTTGATCCCGAAAGTGGAAAAGTAATTCCCGGTTACGAACTCCCCATGACTCGCTCGCGCCGGTTCAGAATTGCGTCTGACGGTGAGATTGTTGTAATCGTACCCAGACTGGAACGCTGCCAGTTCTTCAAATTCAGGCGCCGCCTGCTTCAGATGAAGAAAAAGTTCATAAGAAAAAAGATCGAAATCGCCGTTATCGCTCTGGTAGCCACCATTGACGCAGCAGTTGTCGGTATCGCCGATTCGGTAGAGAGTCGCCGGATCGGCCACGGGTAGCGACTGCAAAAGCACCGCCTGGACTAATGAAAAAATCGCGGTATTCGCACCAATACCGAGAGCAAGCGTAAGAATCACGGTAATCGCAAATGCAGGATTGTTTCGAAGTTGACGGAAAGCGAGTTTCAGGTCCCTCATCGGATGTGAACTCCTGGGATCAATTGTCCTATTTTGGACGGCTCAGGCGGATTTTCGTTTGGGCGAATGGCCAGGCTAAGCGCGGGCGGAGTTGGCGAGGGCTTCGATCGCGTCCCAAACGTTCGGAAAGGTCAAAAACAGATCCTGCACGCGAGTAATCTCAAACAGGTTGGAAACACGATCGTTGACCCCGACCAGCGCCATCCATCGTCCAGCCTTTTGCAGCGAGACATAGGTGCTCACGAGCGATCCCAATCCAATTGAGTCGATGTAGGGAACCTCGCTGAGATCGAGAATCATTTTCGGCGCTTCCTGCCGTTGAACCGCGGTTTTGAACTGGGCGACATTTTCCATCGTCAGAGGTCCCCGCAGGAAAAGCACTCCCTGACCGCGAGGGGTATCTGGCAGCGACTCGATAATGAGGTCTTGCGAGTTCATGACCGGTGATGGAGAAGGATTCTATAACGGCCGGAGCAGCCCTATCAGGGCATGTTGGCGCAGGATGAGCCAAGAACAGCGAGAAATACAGCGATTTTTATTTTTCTGCGCAAGAAATTCGCAAATTCTGCCCATAATTTGAAGTTTTTTGTCGCAGGCAGGGAATTAACAGGGATTCACATCCTTTCGACGCAAACGGCCACATTCGATTGGAGTTAGCCTCGTTTGGCGTAATGGCGGAAAAAATATCAGGGATTTTGCAGGGATTTTTTTGTACCAAATTGGAACTCGCAATCTCCGTCATGACTGTTTCGTGGGAAACTCCGGCGAGCATGGGGAAGCCTTGCCGACGAGCCCATCGCCCACGCTGGATCGATCAAGCCTGCCGCTCCAGCGCCGAGCGATCCCATCGGCCGAGCGTTGCACCGGCGTCGTAGGTGCTTTGCAGGAAGTCGAGCAGCGCCCGCTTCGGATCCGGTGCTTGCCGCACGTCCTCATACATCAAAATGTATTCTCCGAGTGTCTGGTTGTAACTTGCGGAAGCGGGCAGCACGCGCGCAGTGCGGAACCCCTGCGGCTCGGGAACGGCGTAGGCGTAGAACGCAGCGTCATTCACCGCGCCACCGCCCGGCCAAAAGCCTGCGCTGATCACCTCGTGCGAGTACGCTTCGCGTGTCATGGCGTCGGCGCCCGGACGCTCCGGTGCGCGCCTCCCGGAAAAACGCGTGCAGCAAAGGTCGAAGCTGCCCCAGAAGAAATGCACCGGACTGCACTTACCGATGAACCGTCCTCGAAACTCTTTCAGCACCGAATCGATCGCAACCAGCACCTGCCAGTGCCGACGCGCATATTCCGGATCGTACGAGCGATGGGTGCGGTCTTCCGCAAACGGAATCGGCTCAGCAACTTCATCGGGCTTGCCGTGGATCTTCACCTGAATGGCCAATTCGCCGAGCAATCGCATGAATTCGTTGTAGAACTCAGCGACGGATTTCGGCTCCAGCTTTAACGCGCGCCATTCGTTACGACTGGTCGCGATCACCAGCCGATGATCGAGAAAATCAAAGTGAATCTCAAAGGTATGATCCGCGTACGGAATCGGCGAGGTCGTCAGCCCGCGTGATGTGACATAAAGCGTGATGTGCCACCAGTGATTCACAGGCGGCGACAACACCATCCGCACATGGCCGACAATCTGCGTCCACATGTGTAAGGTATCGCGCGTATCCGCCCAATCGGCCAGATGCAGCTCAGGCCAGAGTTCTGCGGATGTGAAAGACAAAGGAAGAGCATTCACGAAGCACCTCGCAATGACGATTGTGCTCCGCGGATAGGGAATTGTTCAAACAGGGCAGCGAATCAACTTTGTTGCTGATTCCAGGGTGGCATCATTGCTTTCGGCGAAAGGCTACGACGAAAGAAGGCGCAATCCCATATTGGGATTGATGGGGCATCACTCACTCCTTTCTTGCTATTCGACCCAGTCCCCTTTTCTGCTTTTTTCATCCTTTTTTGTCGTTGCCGAGCCGCAACACAGCTAAAATCGGCAGCTTCGAGGTGCATGTGATTGCTCCACTCGAGTTCTGGCCCTCTGTCCTGGGAGGCGGCTTCTTAGCCGCCGGACTCTGGACTTACCGGCGCGATCTCGCGTCCAGTTCCTCGCAAGATGGATTGATTTTCGCTGCGCTCGGGCCGGTATTTGTGGCCGCATCGCTGGCGGCGTTCGGAGGAGAGCACTTTGCCGATGCCAAAGACCTGGCGCGACTCGTCCCGAAATGGATGCCGGACCGCGTCTTCATCGCATATTTTGTCGGCGCGGCCCACGTCAGTGCCGCACTGAGTATTGTCGCCAGAAAATACATCCGCTGGTCCGCGATCTGCCTGGCTATTATGTTCGGTCTCTTCGTTGTGCTGCTGCATCTTCGAGGAGTAATCCTGCAGCCCACAAACCGCCTGTTTTGGATGATCTCGCTTCGGGATTCCACATTTGGGATTGGCGCGGTTGCTCTGTATGCATATGAGGTGAGGGAGCGCTGGCCGCAACGGGCGGGGACGCTAGCAACGATCGCCCGATTTTGGAGCGCAGTCGCTGTCATTGTCTTTGGCCTGCATCATTTCGTTCATCCGGAATTTTCGCCCGGCGTGCCTGATAGCCGTCCGACACCAGCCTGGGTCCCTGCCCCGCATGTGTTCGCCTATCTCGTCGGCATCATTCTGGCTGCCCTCGGAATCGCCATGCTGTTCAAGAACCGAGCCAGACTCGCAACCACCAGTGCGGGCGCGGTGATGACGTTTCTTGCCATAGCTCTCTTCGGTCCCGATCTTTTCCTGGCCAAGGACGTATCGCAATACATTACTGGCATCAACTTCGTCTTCGATACTCTGCTATTCGCCGGAACGCTGCTGGTGATCGCCCGAGCGATACCGTCTTCGACTGCGCGGCCGAATCTTTCGGTCGCGGCGGGACATTCTGCGGCGCTGGGTCAGTAAACAAAACGTTAGAGGAAGGTCGTCGCGCGGGAGAGCGACCAATTCATTTCGTCTCCGCTGTGCGGCTTGGCACAACGTCATCTATGTAAGCAAGATAGGCGGCCAGCAGGTGATAAGCGTTGTAGTAGTCGTCTTGGTTGATTTGGGAAACCTGGTCCTCTGGTGAGTGCAGCAGATTCCGCGTCGCTTGCGTTAACGCACAAAATTCAATGCTTGGAATCTTCTTTCCTCGAAATGTTTCGGAGTCGGTGCTCACGTGTTCCAATTTGAGGCCTTCGATGGGCAGCTTCATCGTAGAAGCCACTGCGACTGCCGCATTCTCCAGCATTGGATCGGAATGGCCGACCCAAAATTCGGTCGGCCCTGCAGCGAACGTATCCATGTTCACCATGGCATCGATGCTCGCAAGATCCTCTTTCCCTAGCTTGCGAACGTACTGCTGAGATCCGAGCAGCCCGCGTTCCTCTCCCCAGAAACCAACGAAGATGAATCTGTGCTTCCGCGGAGTCGCGGCGAGCGCCTGGTACAGCGAGGGCAGAAGCGATGCTCCGCTCCAGTTGTCGACAGCGCCCGAGCCCCGCTCCGCATGATCAAAGTGCGCGCCGACAATAATCTTTTCGATCGAACTACCCGGAAGCGTGCAAATTACATTGGCAAATTTTGAATGCCGCGCCGCATCGAGAGTGAGTGCCGGCCCGGTACAGCCAACCTCAGCAAAGTAAGCCGCGAGCTGGGCCTGCCGGTCTACATCATTTTTCGGGCAGGAGCGCAGTCGGGTAAGCACCGTATTGCGATCGAGCAATTCAAATCGTATCGCGGCGATCACGCTCTTTGCGCCGAACAAGAGCAGCAACGCCAACATTACCGAGCAGCTTCGCTTCATACCTCTTTCATCCACTCTGTCGGAGGGAAAACCTCGCCCGCAGCAGCTTTATTTGGGCTTCACATCCAGCCTCAGAAACCGCACAGCATTGTTGTACAGAATGTCGCGTTTCTGTTCGGGACTGAGGTAGTCGGCGTTCTGGATGATGCTGATCGAATATGCCATCAGCTTTGGCCACTGTAGTTGGTCGGTGCCGTACATCACCCTGTCCTCGAATCCTGCTTCGACCAGACGCTGAATGTAGCGATTCACTTCTTTCAGCGGATAGCTCCAGATCAGTCCGGCCACATCGACGTACACGTGTGAGTTTGCCTGCAGCAGGGTCAGCATATTGTCGATCATCGGATAGCCGGCATGCATGACTTGCACGCGCAGTTTCGGATGGCGTGCGAGCAGGTCTTCGAGCAGCAGTGGATTGCCCATTGACCCGCGAAACTTCGGGGAGGTGATGTTCGCGCGGCCTGATCCGCCGGTGCCCATATGGATCGCAACCGGCACGTCGAGTTCCTCGGCCAGCGCGAAATACTGGTCGACCGAAAGATCGCTCGGCGACAGACCTTCGTACTGTAGTCCGATTTCGCCCATGACTTTGAAACCGTCCTGAGTGAAGTCCTTGCGCAATTCGGGGAGCGCGATACGCTTACTCGGCGCCATTGGATCACTGAAGCTGGTTCCGGGAATCACGCGGCCGGGCGCCGCGTCCTTCCACTTCTGTACGCTTTTGGGATCGCCGAAGACTACAGCAGTTACGTTGAGTCGTTCCATCTCCGCGACCACATCTTTGATGTACTCGCCTTTGGCCGCGGGATATAGCTTGGGCGTGCATTCCTCCTGGCTCCATCCGATCGGACCTTCCTTCGTGGCAGGATCCGAGGCCAAGAACTTCGACTCATTTGGGCACATGGGACCGCCGGGAAAGGACTCGTCCATCGCGTGCACGTGAACGTCGATGATTGGCGGCGTGTTGGTCGTAGTGTTCTGGGCCCATATTCTCCCAGCAAGGGCTCCAACGAAAAGTGCACAGCAAAGCGCTGACTTGCGAGGCATCATGACTATCTCCCTATCAGTGACGAATGAGGATACATCGGGAACCGCGGTGTGGGTTCACCTCTCTCGCTGCGTATAATGCTCGGCCATGCTTCAGTGTTCAGCGCGTTGGTTGCGACGAGTTGCGTGGTTGTCCTTTCCCCTTCTTCTCGCCGCAAGTTTGCTGGCTCAGGCCGACCCCACGTGGACGGAGCCTTTTCCTGCATTCAAGATCGCCGACAACGTGTATTACGTCGGCAGTCGCGGGCTGGCGTCTTATCTGATCACGACGCCGAAGGGGCACATCCTCATCAATAGCAACCTGGTCAGCTCTGCGCCGCAGATTCGCGAGAGCGTCGAGAAGCTCGGATTTCATTTCTCCGACGTAAAGATTTTGCTCATCAGCCACGCGCATTGGGACCACGACGCCGGCAGTGCGGATTTGAAGAAGCTCACGGGCGCACGGTACATGGTGATGGACGCTGACGTGCCGGTGGTCGAGTCAGGCGGCAAGACCGATTTCCAATATGGGAATAATGCGAGCATGCTGTATCCGCCGGCGAAGGTCGATCGCATTCTGCACGATGGCGATCAGGTCACGCTCGGCGGCGTTGTGTTGACGGCGCATCTCACGCCAGGACACACGAAGGGCTGCACCACCTGGACGCTGAAGGTCAACGATGGCGGCAAGACTTACAACGTGGTGATCGTCGGAAGTCCGAACGTGAATCCGGGATACAAGCTGGTGAATAACGCGAAGTATCCAACTATTGCCGCGGATTACGAGAAGATGTTCCGCGTGCTCAACCAATTGCCCTGCGATATCTTCCTCGGCGCGCACGGCGCCTACTACAACATGGAAGAGAAGTTCGCGAAGCTGAAGACCGGCGGGGCGAATCCGTTCATCGATCCTGAGGGATATAAAAGTTTCGTTTCGGAAAAGGAAGAGGCTTTCCGTTCGGAATTGGCAAAGCAGTCCGCCGCTCACTAAGGCGTCCTACTAATCTCCCTTCGAGCCTTTCAGCTTCACGATTTTCTCTTCTGCGGCCTGACGCAGTTGCGCTTTGAATTGATCATTGCTTTTGTCGTTCGGCAATAGCTCCAGGCATTTCTGCTCCGCTGCGAGCGCTTCCGCTTTTTGGCCGTTGAGGACATACGCGTCGGCGAGGCTGTCCTGCGCGTTCGCCGATTCTGGATAGGCTTCTGCGTTCAGCTTAAACAGCGTGAGCGCATCAGACTTCGCTTGAGCTACATCCCGGGCAGAAGGAGACGCGGGCTTCTGAGTGGGCAGATTAAAGCCAGCGACGTGGACTCCGCCCGCCTGCAGCCGCTCGTAGGCAAGCACGTTCAGCATTGGTTCTGGAAAAACGAATGCATTTGGATCGCGTTTGCGCGTCTCGTGAAAGATCTGCGCGGCACGTGCAGCGCCGCCGGGTTCGGAGGCTGCTGCCCAGAATTGTGAGGCCGCCGTTGGCCTGGGCGTGAACTTCGCATTTGCGTTCGCGGGCTTCTTTTCCAGGGTGTCCACATAGAACGCGACGATCTGCTTCGGTAGTTCAGGATGTGGTCCAAAGATCTCGGTGCCGTGGCGTCCATCTTTGAAGCCGACGAACTTGTTTCGAGGATTTCCATTGAGTTCAGCGAACCACTTCATGAGCTGCGGCGCGTCGCTCATGTATTCGTCATCGGCGGCCGCCGAAGTGAAGAGTGGGATCCAGGCATTCTGCTGCAGGTAAGTTAATGCGCCAGGATCGACCGGTCCCGCCAGAAGCACCAGAGATCGAATCTCTCCGTGGCGGCTGGCGAGCTTCACAACATTATTCACGCCGCATGAACCTCCGCCTGCACCGAGTCGATTCTTGTCTACACCAGGTCGCGAGAGCAGCCAGTTGAACGCGGTATCGAAATCACCGGGCCATTTGTCGCGGACCTCTCGCTGCACTTCCGGAGTGGCATCCTGAAAGCGCGGCCCGCCACTCTCGCCAAAGCCGCGATTATCGATGGTGAGTGCGCTGATGCCGGTTGCGGCGAGTTGCTCGGCTACCGGCGTCCACGACGTGCGATCGGTGTTGCACATATGCAGCAACATCACAGCGGGAGCGGACTTCGCGTTTGCAGTGGCGGGGTAGAACGTCGCTTTCAAATGAGTGCCGTCGGATACGGTGAGGTCAACATCCTTCGACTTGGACTGGGCGACCGCCGCAAAGGACGCGCAGATGACACAAGCAAGCAGCAGGCGATTCATGGTCGAAATGGTACTCCTGCTGGAGCCGCTGGCTGAACGGGCTGCGAAAAACGCCAAACAGAACCGCCGGCGGTAGCCGGGGGGTCGGAGGGCGCCGGAAGGCGAACTCCGAATGCGATGATACTGCCAGCAATTGCGCAGAAACACAGCCGCAACACACGCGGCTGCCCCAGCGCCTATCGGCGCCGGTTCCGTTGCCTCGTCGCGCCGCCTTTCTCCGCAGCCTGTGAAGTCGGAAACTATCGAGCGCAACCTACGCATGGTGGCAGGCTTGCTGCTGGATCGATCGTGTGGGGAATTGCTCCGAGATCGTAAAAATTGCTCTCAACTGCCGACCCGATGCGAACGAGGCGAAATCCAGATTGGCTTCCGCCCATGGGCACGCCTACTGCTCCCGTGGTGATCATCTCTAGGTTCCCGTCAGTTCCCGACGCGTTGCGGTGGTAGTGACCGGCGAAGATAGCTTCGACGCCGTATTGGTGAAACAGTTCGAGGTAGTGGCGCCGGATCGTGAGCGGGATATTGAAGTACTGGTCCGGCTCATCGGCTCGCTCCAGAAAATATGGAATGTGCTGGAAGATGAAGATGTGCTTCACCCCTTCGCGGCGCGCCCGCTGCAGTTCGGTAACTAACCATTGCTCTTGTTGCTGGGACTCCTGCGGCACATTCTTCGGGCTGGCGATCAAGTTTGAATCGAGCACGATCCCGCGAACGTCGCCGGAATCGAAGGTGTAATAGTCGCGCCCAAAACTCTTTCGATACTGCGCCAGAGTTTCCGGCGTCGGTTGATTTCCGACATCGTGGTTCCCTGCCACGTTATAAACAGGAATATGAGAATCAACCTCGCCGATGATGCGTTTGTACTGGCTGATCTGTTCCGCGTCGGCAGTGCGATTTACGAGGTCGCCGCACACCACCACGAAAGCAGGCCGCAAGCGGTTGATGCTGGCGACCACGAAGCTGAGGTTTGCCTGCTCCTGCAACGTGTCCTGATTTTTCGCGAACATTCCCATTTGCGGATCGGACATATTCACGAAGAATTGCGGGCCGCTGGCGTGCGCAAAATGGCACGCCAGCAGAACACCGATCAGAAGGAAGCCTTTGAGTTTCTCCAAGATCTTCAGAATTGGTACCTCAAGGCAAGTTGAAGAATTCTCGGATCTCCGGCCGAAGTAATTTTCCCAAAGGTGGATGCGCTGCTCACGTTCGCTCCCGGCGCATTTAGGTGGACGTTGTTGAACACGTTGAAGAAGTCAGCGCGGATGGATGTCTTGCGAGTCTCACCAAACGACTTCTGCACCGACCAATCGAGATTAAAGAAGCCGGGGCCGCGAAGCAGGTTCCGAGGAGAGTCTCCAAACGTTCCAATGGCGTTGAGTGCGAAAGCAGCCGTATTGAAATACTGAGCGATCGTGGCTGCGCGTGAACGATCTCCGGAGAGAATCGGATCGCCCACTAGATCGGCGCGGTCCTGGTTAACACCGCTGAACGAGCGATCCTGTCCAGAGACGACCGTGAACGGCGTGCCGCTCCGCCAGGCGAATGCACCAGCGGTCTCCCATCCACCTGCCACCGCGCGGACGAGCCACGGCGCAGCATTCAATGTCGGGAGATCGTAGATTCCCCAAATGGAAAGGTTGTGAGGAGTGTCAAAGTCGGAACGGCCGTAATTGAAGTGTGAATCAAACGGGTCAGGGTCAGACACCGTGAACTGATTGTCTACCGATTGATTATCCAATGACTTCGAATAAGTGTAGTTAGAGATCAAAGAGAATCGTGAACTAAAGCGCTTCTCTAGAGTTAACTGCAAGGAGTGATAGTTGGAGACGCCATCGTTGGTCATCTCCATCAACGAGGCATAAGTTGGAGCCAACGAGCGACGCGCATTGGTATTGCTGACTGTCGCGCCGGTTTGGTAGATCGCGGGATTCCGTTCCTGAAAGTACTGAAGATCACGTCCTTGTGTTCCCACGTAAGCTGCGCGAAATACCAGGTCAGAGGCTAACTGCTGCTCGACCGTGAGATTGAAAGCGTTGGTGTGGCCAAGTCCCCAGTGCGTATTGAAATACTGATATTGCTGGGGTAGCACGAACTGAGAGTTGGCGTCGGCGTGTACGGGAGCAAACGGCGGAAACGGATTGGTAACACCGGCGCTGGTGTAGGGATCGAAGAGATTCGTGCCGAACAGAGTCACCGACGGACTGAAGGGAGCGTTCTGCACAAAGTTGTTGTATAGCTTCATGAAAGGCATGATGTAGAACATTCCCCATCCGCCACGAATCGTCGTGGGATGCTGGCCCTGACGCGCTGCGTAAGAGAATCCGAGACGCGGCGCAAAGTTGTTGGTGTCTGCGAATACACCGCCGTCGGGGAATCCGGGATCGCCCGCGAAGGCAAGCCCAACTGGCGCATTCGGGAATCTTTGCGACTTAAATCCCGGAATGAAACCACCCACCTGATTTTCGACTGGATCAGTGTAAGGAAGAAACGGCTCCCAACGTAGGCCGAGATCAAGAGAGAGTCTCTGAGAAACGCGCCAGGTATCCTGGAAGAACGTGCTGATTTGCGGACCGCGGGTAAACTTCGCTTTGCCTGCGGTCTGTGTGAACGAACTTACATATCCAGTCATCAGATCGACGAGGGCATTGCCCGAGCCCGAGCCGTCAAACTTCAATACCGGATCTTCCTGAAATCCCGTTTTGGAATCGAACTTTTGATAAGGGTCGTATGTAGCTCCCATGTGCATCATATGGTTCCCACGAACCCAGGTGACGACATCAGACACTTCATAGTTGCCGCGTATCCATTCACCCGGAGGCTGCGAACCGCCGGATCCCCAACCGGAGAATCCAGTTACCGACAAACCAGTCTCAAGGAATTGCTGGGCAGGCTTGCTCGCATTGATGTTGGCAAAATCAAAAATCGAAAACGGAGCAGTGCCCGTCTGAATGGAATCGAGGTTCAGACCGTCAAAGGTGACGGAATTCAGCAGGCTCGAACTCAGGGTCCAGGTATCGCTGACCTTAAATTCTTTAGTCGTCTGGAGCTGGCCAATCTTGTAGTTCAGCAGAGTATTGTTCGCGTTCCAACCGGGATCACTGTAGTGCACGTAAAAGAAACTTCCGGAAAGCTGATGCTTACCAGCGTTGTAGTCCAGCTTTGCCAAGCCCTGGTGATTGCGAGTCTCTGTTGGAACTGCGTAGAGAAGCTTTCCTGTCGGATCAGCTGAGGTCGGAACTTTGCTGAATAGCGCACTCGCGAAACTCGATACCGGCACCTGATTGCCGGCAAATGGGGTCTTTGTGAACGGATCCACGAGTTGTTTCTTGATGGCAGAAAAATCCCCGCGTCGCTCGGCGTCGGTAGGAACAAATGCGGTGTTCGCGTTGGACGTACTGGCGATAGTCGTGCCCTGGTAGGAACCGAAGTAGAAAAGCTTGTCATGAATGATCGGGCCGCCGATTGAACCGCCGAACTGGTTACGCTTCAGAGCGTCTTTCTGTGATGCGAAATAATTAGTCGCGTTCAGGGCGCCATTGCGAAGGTACTCGAAGAGGGATCCGTGAAGAGAGTTTGTTCCCGATTTGGTAACGATGTTTACCACTGCGCCGCCGGAGCCGCCGTAGCGCGCGTCGAAGTTATTGGTTTCGACGCTGAACTCGGCCAAGGCGTCCGGATTGGGAAAGGCCGCGTTCAGGTTCGTGATGTTGTCTTCATGCGTGGCGCCGTCGAGCTTGTAGGCCACCTGATTGCCATATGTGCCGTTCACCGACACTGCAATGGTGTCACTGGTGCTCGCATAGCCCGCTCTATCCGTGCCCTTGCCGGTCACCGTTCCCGGAGCCATGAATACGAGCGCCGCCGCATTTCTGCCCTCCAGCGGCATCTCGTGAATGTACCGCTCGTTCACCACCTGGCGCAGTGTTCCCGATTCGGCGTCGATCATGGGAGCGTTCTCGATCACATTTACCTGCTGCACCGCGCCGCGCACCGTCAGCTTCACTTTTAGATCCGCCGGCACGTTTACATCGAGTTGAATGCCGCTCTGATGAAATGTGGCGAAGCCGTTTGCGGAAACGTTCAACTCATAGCTGCCCGGAGGCACGAGATCAAAGATGAAGCGGCCTTCGCCATTCGTGGAAGCATGCCTCACGGCTTGCGTGCCCGACATAATTAAATCGACCTGTGCGCCGGGGACATATGCGCCGGAGCTGTCCATTACCTCGCCGGAAAGCCTGGTTGTGGGCGCCACCTGAGCGATCAGGAGACCGCCCAGTATCAACGTCATGCTTAGAGCGCTTGCAAGCTCGGCACAACGGTGAATGAGAAATCTGGTAAGCAACTGAGGGCAAAAGCGGAGGCAGGCACGGCGAAGGGCTTTCATCGAAGAACTCCTTGGGCAAGGCAGCCCTGAATCGTTCTCCTGAGTTTTGGGGCCGCCTTCATATTGCTCCGACAACGTTGTCGGTCAGCAGGCGACGGATGTTAGTACGGTCCAATCGCAATAGTCAACCCGATTTCCGGCATTTTCTTGCGGAAAATCAACGCCTACGACAAAAGCTGTATGCGACAGTAAGGTTTTTGCTTGTGTCTTTGACAACGTTGTCGGAAGATGAAGCATTCGCTCCCGGAGATCGCATTGCATTTGCAGAATGGCAGGAATGGAAAGGCGACACTCGTCGACGTCGCGAAATACGCCGGAGTATCCCTGAAGACGGCCTCTCGCGTCCTCAATAACGAACCCGATGTGAGTGACGTCACTGCCGAGCGCGTGCGCGCGGTGATGGACCGTCTGGGTTACCACCCGAACCTGCTGGCGCGCGGCCTCAAGACGCGCGCTTCGTCCATTATCGGAATGATTGTTCCCGACATCTCCGACCCGTTCACGGCCGCGGCCATTCACGCCGTCATGCAGGTTGCGCGGGAAAGGAACTACACAGTCGTATTGACATGCTCGGATGGTTCTCCGCAAACGGAACAGGCGCAGATTGAGATTTTGCTGCGCCGGCAGATCGAGGGTCTGATCGTTATGCCGGCGGATCAACGCAGCGCATATCTGGCAAATCTCAACACACACAACCTGCCGGTCATCGCCTTCGATCAGCCGATTCCGAATAGGGAAATACCCGCGGTGGCGGTCACTAACCGCGAGGGTGCCCGCCTAGCGGTCGAGCATCTCCTCGGTCATGGCTACAAAAGAATTCTTGCAGTGGGAGCCAAGGCTCATCTTCACACGATCTCGCGGCGTCTGCTCGGGTATCGAGAAGCGGTGGATCGTGCTGGGTGCGCGCGAATGGAACTCATCGCGGGCATCGAGCAAGATATTGAGCACCCTGCCCTGCATAGATTCTTATCGGGAAAGAACGGAGCTGAAGCGATCTTTACGCTTAACTCCGTGGCTACGGTCCGACTCCTCCACCTGCTAGGCGAAGAGAACTTACAAATTCCCAAAGATGTTGCCTTAGCTTGCTTCGATGACTTTGATCTCGCATCTGCATTCTCGCCGAGCTTGACGGTCGTGAAACAGCCAGTCGCATTATTGGGTCGACGCTCGGCCGAACTCCTCTTTGACCAGAAAGAGAATCCCCGCACGTCGGTCCGAATCAAGCTGCCTACGGAATTGACCATTCGAAATTCTTGTGGCTGCGGTTCATGAGTACGCGCGAGCGCCAGTCCAGCTCACGTCCTGAATGGCGTGAACAGCAACGAAATGGCACAAACTGTCACTTGAGAACTGTGCAACATTGCTCTTTGCGAGCACATCCCTTCTAGCACTCGCAGTAGGTTCCCGGGGGATGAGATGGATCGTGAGTGGCTTGCCCGACTTCTTCTGGCCGTACTTTTTCTAATCAGCCCATCTCTAATTGCACAGGAGTATTTCGGACAAAACCAGGTTCGATATCGAACCTTGGATTTCAAAGTTCTGAAGACGCAGCACTTCGACATCTATTACTACGATCAGGAAAAGCCTGCGATCGACGAAGTTGGACGCATGGCCGAGCGCTGGTACACGCGGCTGTCGGGAATTCTTGGGCATCAGCTCTCATCGCGCCAGCCGGTCATCGTATACGCGAATCATGCCGACTTCTCAGGAACGACCGTCATTCCTGAGATGCTCGGCGAGTCCGTTGGCGGCGTAACGGAGCCGCTGCGACGACGCGTTGTTATGCCTCTTGCCGGGCCTCTCTCCGACACCGATCACGTCCTCGGCCATGAACTGGTTCATGCTTTTCAGTACGACATCACGAAGAGAGGCTCTTCCCTTTTTGGGCAAATGCCTGCCGCTTCCAACCTGCCGCTTTGGTTTATTGAGGGCATGGCCGAGTATCTGTCGATTGGTCCGGTCGACCCCAACACGGCGATGTGGCTGCGCGACGCAGTGCAGGAAAACAAAATTCCACGTATTAAGGACCTCGACAATCCCAAGTATTTTCCCTACCGCTGGGGCCAGGCATTCTGGGCTTTTGTCGGCGGCAAGTACGGCGATCGCGCCGTCGGGGAAATGCTGCGAGCTGCCAGTCGCGGTGGAGCAAAGGCTGCCATCGCAGCCGTCGCGCATGAAGGCGAAGATGCGCTTTCTGAGCAATGGAAATCGGCAATGATCGATGCCGAGCGGCCGATCCTCGCAGCTACGACTCCCGCGGATGAAGAAGGACGACTGCTTATCTCTCCGAAGAAGCACGGAGGCCCCTATAACGTAAGTCCGGCGATCAGTCCTGACGGCAAGCAGTTGATGTTCTTTTCGGCGAAGGGGCTCTTCTCCATCGATCTCTACGAAGCCGATGCCGAAACGGGAAGCGTACTTCGCAAGATCACCTCGACTGCGATCAGCCCCCACTTTGTGAATCTTGAGTTCGTGAACTCCGCAGGCGCATGGAACTCCGATGGGCGCCAGTTTGCATTCGCGAACGTCACCGGCGGTAAAGCCGAGTTGTCCATCTACGACGTGCAGAAAGGCAAGATCACGCGGCACATTCCCTTCACGCACTTGGGCGAGGTGCTGAACCCGACGTGGTCGCCCGACGGCAGCCAGATTGCGATCTCAGCCAATGTCGGGGGACTCGCGGATCTTTTCACGGTTGATGTGAAAACTGGAGCGGTGAAGCAACTGACGAAGGATGCTTACGCCGATCTTCAGCCGGCGTGGTCGCCGGACGGTCGGACGATTGCTTTCGCGACCGATCGCTTCACCAGTCAACTCGACGATCTCGCCATGGGCCGCTATCGACTCGCGCTGCTCGATGTAGCCTCTGGGAACATCCGCGAGCTTCCCACATTGCAGACCGGCGACAGCATGAATCCGCAGTGGTCGCCCGATGGATCGTCTGTCTACTTCCTCTCGAACGCGAATGGGATCGCCAACCTCTATCGTGTTCCCGTTTCGGGAGGCGAGGCGGCGCAGGTCACAAATGTCCAGACCGGCGTAAGCGGAGTGACTGGAACGAGCCCCGCGTTCACGGTCGCGGCAAAGTCGGGCACGCTTGTGTACAGCGCCTTCGTGAAAGGCGACTTCCACATCGAACGCATCGATTCGCCGCAGTCTCCTTCAACGAGAGAAATAAAGGCAGTCGCGGACCTGCTTCCGGCGCTGCTGCCGCCTCACGCGCGCCGGCAGAGCAATGTCGAGGCGTATCTGCGCGATGCAGGCACAGGTCTCGTCGCCTCGGCGAACTTCCGCAGCGTGCCTTACCATTCACATCTCAGTCTTGACTACGTGGCGCCGCCCAGCTTTTTCGCCGGTCAAAGCACCTTCGGAACCAGCTTTGGCGGCGGCACACAGCTTCATTTCAGCGACATGCTGAACTATCACCAGGTAAACGTCGTCGGCGAAGCCATCACCGACAACGGCACGCAGAACTTCGTGCGCAATCTCACCGGATTGGTGAACTACGAAAACAATCGCCATCGTTTCACCTGGGGACTCACCGGCGGACAGGTTCCGTACGTCAGTGGCAGTGCTGGCGTCGCGCAGGGAGTTGCATCTGACGGAACTCCCATCTTTTTTCAGCAGGTCATTACTACATGGCAGGAGAATCGGCCCGCAACGGCCTACCTGCAGTATCCGTTCAACCGCGCGCAGCGGCTGGAGTTCAGCGGCGGATACGAGAACATCGGCTTTGCAGCCCAGGCGGATACTGAAGTGTTTGACGTGTTTGGGAATTTGCTGGCTCGTCAGACGCAGGATATTCCCACTTTGGGAGCACTGAACGAGGGCACGACCTCAGCGGCGCTAGTCTATGACACGTCGATATTCGCCGGCGTGAGTCCTATCGCTGGACAGCGCTATCGCTTCCAGGCTGGTGTGAACGGCGGCACATTGAACTTCTCCAATCTCCTGCTCGACTACCGCCGCTACTTTCATCTGGCGCGTTCAGTATCTCTGGCCGGACGGGTGCTGCATTACGGCCGTTACGGCGGCGATTCCGAGGACCAGCGCCTGCAGCCTCTTTATCTTGGTTATCCGGAGTTCGTGCGCGGCTACAACATCAATTCCATCTCGCCAAACGAATGCGGCGCCAGCTTCAGTCAAACCGGGGACTGTCCTGTGTTCGATCAACTCATAGGCAGCCGCATCGCCGTAGCCAACGCGGAGCTGCGGACGGAACTCCTCGGTCCTTTGGGGTTGATCCCACACACAACGGGAGTACCGCCGGTGGAGATTGGTCCGTTCTACGACGCGGGTGTTGCCTGGGGCAAACTGCAAGATCTGGGCTTCACTGGTGGTCCAACGAAAACGGTGAGTAGCATTGGCGGATTCCTGCGCTTCAATATCCTTGGCTTTGCTGTTGGTGAGGTCAGCTACGCCCGGCCGCACAATCGTCCGCTGCAGGATCACGTGTGGCAGTTCACGCTGCTTCCAGGGTGGTAGACAGGCTCCAGCACAGCACTACTCTTAGCTCGACCGCAGCTTTCCGGAACGCACTACGAAATAGGGCTGATTGTTGAGCTGCATGCCGAGCCCCGGATAGAGCCACGATCTCTGGTTTGTTCTTAACTCAAAGTAGTACTGAATTGGAAACACTGAGTCTGTATAGCTCGCTGGAATTGCCGCCTCGCGATTCTCACCATTGAGCCGCATTTCGAGCGACTGATAACGCTCCGCCTGATTCACATGTCGGTAGCGCAGTAAGACCGAAATGGGAACCTGCGACTGTGCGATCGTGACGACGATCGGCAGCTCCTGTCTCGGGACAAAGTTCGGCGGAGGAACGTGGTTGCACTGAATTACGTCCCTGCGCGGCCGGCCAAGTGCCTCGGCAACGGCTGCGCTCACGTTCTCCGAACTGTTGGTCGTTGACGACGCTCCTTCGAGCCGCTTGGCCATTTCCACAACATCCTCTTCGATTGCGGCGAGACGATCACTCCAGTGGCCGCGCTGATATGGGCGAGGACCGTAGGTGATGTCCTTCACATAGACCCCCGTCGCGTCATTGGTGAAACCTTTCCATGTATCACGCGCCTGGCTGTACATCCTCACCGCGTGTTCCAGCGCAGTGCGACTGCCCGATTGCTCGTAGATCGCGTACAGCGTAGCCGCGCGGAGTTTGGCGGCGAAGAATGTTCCAATCCCAATTTGGATTTTCACGTCTGCCGAGAGCCGGCGGAGCTCCGGCGTGTTTCGAGCGCTTCCCTTCTCCGCTTCAGCCAGATGTGTCGCGGCGAGGGCGGCTAGATCCTCAAGCCACTGCGCGACTTCGATCGGACTGTACTTCGCTCCATGCTCTCCTTTGAGAAGCTCGGCTGCGAAGTCGTTCGTGCGCGCGAACAGTTCTGGATCGAGCGGGCTGACGTTGCCGAATACTTTCGGAGCAGGAGTATCTCCGTAGGGAGAGTACTTGTTCGCGTCGACGATCGATTGGTTGGTGTAGAACTCCGGACCGTACGTATCGTTTGCGGCTGACGGCAGATGCGCAGTCGTGATGAGTGGAATGATACGAGTGGCGGCGCCCAAAGCACCTTCGACGGCCGTGGCACGCTCTGAGAAATCTTTTCGCAACTCGCGGCGCCAAACGTCGGGATCGGCGTTGGGGTTGTAAAGCATTCGTCCCCAGACACGATAGGTATAAAGATACTTTTGCCAATCTCGGTCTGGATTAAGCGAGGCTTCAGCATAAGCACAGCGGCTTCCCGGCAGGCCGGAGCCGCGCCGGCCTTTGAACGACAACGGCTCATACAGTTCCACTCCATTGCTGCCGCAGAATTGGAACGCTTGGGCGTGCGCTGCCGTCGAAACCGGATCACCCCACAACAAAAACCGGTGGGTGCCCGGCCAGATGCGGTAGATCAAGCTATAAGGGCGGTCCTCGCGCAGGAAATCAGCGTAGCCATAACGCGTGAAAATTCGCGAGCCTGTGCTGAGCGCGAAGAACGTGCCATCCTTGGGCGCCTCCCGTGGCATTTCCAATTCGCGAATCGCGGTCTGCTGGTAAGGCAGCCCCATGTGCTCGGCCCAGTACTTTGGCGAGAGCCTAACCGGCATGCCTGTGGCCAGCGCCGAATCGATCATCTTCTGATCGAGGCCTTTAGGATGGAGATCGATCTCGACGCGGCGTCCTGATTTGGGAACTCCGTCGAATACCGTTCGCCAGAAGTCATAGCTGCCTTCTCGCACGCCGCTCTCGCCGTGAGTTCGGAGCGTGACGCCGCTGATATCAGGGCATGCCTTCAGCAAAGCGGCGAGCGCGTCGCGGGAATAGGCAGCGTGATTATCTGGAGTAAGTCCCGAAATGGTGTAGTTGGACTGCGGCGTGTCGGCCCACTGGTAGCCATGCGTCCAGATGCCGAGTTGAAAGTCAATTCCGTGAGCTACCGCTTGGCGCGAGATGAACTGCAGCATTTCGAGATTGTGATCGCGCTCAGAGTCGGGCAGATTCACAGCACGCACTTCATAACCGGGAACTTGTAGAAGAAACGGATAAGCAAAGAGGAAATACGAGTCCGTAACATACTGCAGAAAATCAAAGCCGATTCCCAGATTGAGACTAAAGCGATTAATGCGCTGAGTTGCCAGCATTGAAAAGTACGCCGGCCACATTTCGCGATCGTTGAACCAGGGTTTGTCCTGCACATCGCTAACGAACAGACGCCCAATGCTGCGGACCTCATTGAAGGGCTGTTCTATGAGCGTCTTCTGATCGGCAATAACACCGATTGGATTCTCGCCGTGTCGAATTCGGTCAGCGAGTTCGAGCAGCGCGTACATAACTCCGCGCGCGTCGGCTCCGCTGACGAGCAGAATGGGGCGGTCTTTATATTTCGCTTGCACGACAGCGAGAGATTCCGGCGCAGTCGGTGGAGTCACACCTACCTCCTTCAAGGCTTCTCCGACAAGGGCAGAGCGAACTCCTGCAGCAACCACGATGTGGTCCGATTGCGGCGCTTGAGCGAAGGAGGAAAACTGCCGGACGGAAGTTCCGGCCTGGGAAACGGCTGCGGTTAACTCCTGCCGAGCCCATGCCACTGGCTGACTCGCGGCAATTGGATCGTCAGGATCAGAGATGAGCGAGATCCCTTCCTGTGCGGCTGCTGATAAGGCAGGAGAGCGGAGTCCAACAGCTCCGACCGAAAGTGCCCCCAGTTCAAGAAAGCGTCGCCGAGTCAGACGATTGCGTTTCACGGGAAAACATCTTAAACGCACAGAAAGCCGACCCGGCGAAAACGTTTATCTAGGTATCTCTCGTGACGTGCTATTCCATATCGCGATCATTCTCATTGATCGACACTGGCCCGTTCACCGTGGAAAGCCTGACTACCGTGGGGCCAGTTCCGAATTGGACACTCTTGTTGTCATCATCGAAATCCTTGCGTGCCGATTCACAGCCGGAGCAGTGAAATGGCGAGTAGCCTCGGGTCTGGACCAGCACTCCGGACATATAGTTGTTTGGCACCTTGAGAGCCAGCGGACCGTTAGTTGATGCGGCGTCCAGCCCCTTCCCATTCCAGGAAGTGCCGGCCAGCTTCACGGCAATGGGGCCATTCTCGGCGCGCAGCCTGACATCGCCCGAATTGCCGGCATAACTGATAGGACCGTTTGTGATATCAGCGCTGATCTCGCCCGAGGAGTCTTTGATCGACAGCGGACCGTTCGTGTTCTGCACTTCGACTTTGCCGCTCATTCCAGAAAAGGAAATCGGACCATTCAATCCGCTCAGCGACAGTGAACTGGTACGCGGCGCCTGCACGATGAGGTACGAGGTCCAATCGCCATCCTCGGGTCCGCTCACGCTCAGCTGTCCGCCTTCGAACGAAGTCTTGACAGTCAGCAATCGCTTTTCCGCCGTGGCCTGCTCGTCGCCCATGGCAAGCTTGCAGTTGAGCACAGCAAAATCCTTGCGATCGCTTCCGTACACAAAAATTCCGCCGTTCTGTGCTGCGCGGATGCGCACTGTGGACGAAGTCTCGGGCAGGTTGAGCCGGTCTTCCGACCGCGCAACTTCGCCGTCGTCGGGACGCACATGGATCTGATCGCAAGTGGTTATCGGCTCATTGCCGTCGATGTTGACATTTAATCCGTGGTGGCTGGCGTAGACGCGGCCGCTGAGAGTTCCAAATGAGAACAACGCGAGTGCAACCAGAGTACCTGTTCGGAGCATCGAACTAGACCTCCTGTCTCTGCGAATAGACTTCGGGGCGCAGTCGGGGTTAGCAGAACTTTTTTGGAACTGTTGGTTTTATTGTTGGCGCAAAGCGGCGCTGGCTTTTTTGTAAAGAAGCTTTGCCGGACAGCCGCTTGCTTTTCAGCACGATAAACGATGCTGTACAATTTCCGTTTCAGTCTGGGGTCTCGGGCTCGCTATCTGCCGTATCGGTCTCTCTTGAAACTGTTCTCGTGTTGTTTCTTTGGAGGAAACGCGCATGTCACCTCGCTTTTCGAGTTTTATAGGCCGTCTATTGCTGGCAATCGTTGCTGCGTGTGTGGGGTTGGCGGCGCAGCAATCTGATCAAGGGACGGCGACGCAGTCAAATAATGCAGCGGCGCAGACCGCTCCCGCACCACCCGCGAATCCCGCTCCCAGCACATACTCCGATGAGAACCAGCCGTCCAAAGTGGACGTTTTCACCGGGTACTCATGGCTGAGTCCCAATGGAGCGGTGAATGGGAATAAGGGTATTCCCGCCGGTTTCACGGTTGCGGCGTCGTACTGGTTCAACAAGTACTTCGGCGGCGTGGTGGAGACGGGCAACCACTTCGGCGATATCAACACCATCAATACGCTCACGGCCGGCCCAACCTTCCGCATTCCCTTGGAAGGGCTTACCCCGTTCGGGCTCGCGAGCTTCGGAATTAATCACGAAGAAGCCCGCGGATTCGGTCAGTCCATAGGATTTGGATTCACAGGTGGCGGGGGCTTCGACTTGCAGGCATTCAAGAAGCTCTCGATTCGTCTCTTTGAGGCTGAGTACGAATATGGCCACCATAATTTTGGTTTCGTAAATGGCCCCGGCGTTGGCTCCGTCCGCGACAACATGGGCGCGGTAAAAATCAGCGGCGGTCTGGTATTCCACTTTGGAACCCTCGGTCCGCCTCCTGCTCCGCCGACCGCCTCCTGCTCGGCACAACCAACGGAAGTGATGGCCGGCGAGCCAGTCCAGATTACTGTTCAGCCTTCCGGATTTAATCCCAAGCGAACGCTCAGCTACACCTACACCGCGACCGGCGGAAAAGTGAACGGCAATGGTGCGACCGTCAATGTCGATACGGCGGGACTTGCGCCTGGTTCGTACACCGTCACCTCCAACATCAGCGACGGCAAGAAAGGTACCGCGAGCTGCAACGCGACGTTCAGCGTGAAGCAGAACCAGCCGCCGACGATCTCCTGCTCGGCCAACCCGACTACGGTTCGTCCTGGCGATAGCGTCCAGATTAGCTGCCAGGGCCAGAGCCCCGACAATCGTCCGCTGACCTACAAGCACGAGTCGAGTTCCGGCAACCTGACGCCGAATGGACCGAATGCTACGCTCAACACCACCGGCGCGCAGCCTGGTCCAATTACGGTGACAAGCACAGTAACCGATGACCGCAACCTGAGCGCGAACACGCAAACGACTGTGACGGTCGAGGCTCCGCCACCGCCGCCACCGCCGCCGCCGCAGGCGAGCAAAATCAATCAGATCGAGTTCCCGAATAAAGCGAAGCCGTGGCGCGTCGATAACACCGCGAAAGCTGTGCTCGACGACGTGGCTCTCCGTCTCCAGCGCGAACCCGATTCAAAACTCGTCATTGTCGGCTCGACCGATCCGACCGAGAAGCGTCCGAACCTCTCCGCCGAGCGCGCGGTAGATGCAAAGTTCTACCTCACGAACGACAAGGGCATCGACCCGAATCGAATCGAAACCCGTTCGGGCGGGACGGCAGGCAAGATCGCTGAGTTCTGGATCGTCCCGGCCGGCGCTACTTACCAGGGCACCGAACCGACTGTGGATGAGAACAAGATCAAACCGATCCCGGATCATCCAGCAGCGAGAAGGGCTCCGGCTCGCCGGCGTCCAGCGGCTGCGGCGAAGAAGCCCAGCTAAATCGAAACCTCAACTTCAACACTCGGCCGAAGGAGCGATCCTTCGGCCTTGTCATTGCCCTTGTCATTCCGAGCAAAGCGAGGAATCCCTACCGTGCCCAGAATGCATGCGTACAGTAGGGATTCCTCACTGCGTTCGGAATGACGATCCAGAAGAGCTATTCAGCTCCCAGACATGTCCGTCGAATCCCCTGCCGCTTCCATTAGACGAAAGTTGCTCCTTCTCACCCCTCGACGGCACTATAATTTTCCTTTCCCACTGCTCAGATTGCTCGCAGTACGGAACTAATCGCTCAAGGACTATTCATGGCATCAGGGGACTTAGCCGTTCAGGACCTTGCACAAGGTTCTGAGCGGAACCGCATCGTCAACGACTTCAGCATTCAGGTAGCAACAGTAAACGGATCCGGATCGCAGTCGGCCAATACCGTTCTGCTCCGCAGCCTCTTCCGCATGGGCATCCCGGTTTCCGGCAAGAACCTCTTCCCGTCGAACATCGCCGGCCTGCCTACCTGGTACACCATCCGCTGCAGCAAGCACGGCTACATCGCCCGCAAGAAAGAGATCGACATGCTGGTGGCGATGAACCCGGAGACCGCAAAGGACGACGTGATGTCGCTCGACTCGGGCGCTGCCGTCGTGTACGACGAGCCACTCAAGCTTGACGCGCTGCGCTCCGACCTCATCTTTTATTCGGTCCCATACGACAAGATCGTCGTGAGCGTTTGCTCCGAGGCCAAGCTGCGCAAGCTGGTCAAGAACATGATCTACGTGGGCGTAGTGGCGCAACTGCTTGGCATCGATATGAAGCAAGTGGAAGCCGCTCTGCGCAAACAATTCGCAAAGAAGATCAAAGCCGCTGACCTAAACATGAACGCCGCACGCGCGGGCTATGACTACGCCGCTGCCTCGCTCACGAAGAAAGACCCGCTCTGGGTTGAGCAAATGAACGAGAACGAAGGCAAGGTCATCATCGACGGCAACGCCGCCGTCGCTCTCGGAGCCATGTTCGCCGGCGTAACCGTGGTCACCTGGTATCCAATCACGCCTTCGTCTTCCGTCTGCGAGCAATTGATCGACTACATGAAGAAGTACCGAATCGGTCCGGACGGCAAAGCGACCTTCGCGATCGTGCAGGCAGAAGATGAACTCGCCGCCATCGGTATGGTCCTCGGCGCAGGCTGGGCAGGTGCACGCTCGATGACCGCCACCTCAGGGCCCGGCATCTCGCTCATGACGGAATTCACCGGAATGGGCTACTACGCGGAAATTCCCGGCGTAATCTTCGACATTCAGCGCGTCGGCCCATCTACGGGATTACCCACGCGAACTTCGCAAGGCGATGTTCTATCGACCGCCTTCCTTGGCCACGGCGACACCAAGAACGTCATGCTCTTTCCCGGTAGCGTGACCGAGTGTTTCACCATGGCTGGCGAAGCCTTCGACGTTGCCGAGCAGTTGCAAACTCCGGTCTTTGTGCTGTCCGATCTCGACTTGGGAATGAATAACTGGATGTCTGCTCCATTCCCGTATCCGGACAAACCGTTCAACCGGGGCAAAGTGCTTACTGCCGAAGACCTGAACCGGCTCGGTGGATTTGGCCGCTATAAAGATGTAGACAACGACGGCATACCCTATCGCACGTTGCCCGGTACCGATCATCCTGCAGCGGCCTACTTCACGCGCGGCTCCGGACACAACGAGAAGGCGCAGTACAGCGAGCGTCCGGATGACTATCAGAACAATATGGAGCGTCTGGCGCGCAAGTTTGAGACAGCGCGATCGATTGTGCCGCGACCCGAAGTAGTCGCAAACAACGGATCGAAAGTCGGAGTGATCGCCTATGGCAGCAGCGATTTCGCCGTGCGCGAGAGCCACGACCAACTCAAGCGCGAGTATCGTGTCGACGTCGATTACCTCCGCATTCGGGCGTTCCCGTTTAGTCGCGAGGTACATGAGTTCATCGAGAAGCACGATCGCGTGTACGTCGTGGAGCAAAATCGCGACTCGCAGATGCTCAGCCTGCTGAAGCTCGACATCAATCCGTCGCACACTCCCCGGCTGCGCAGCGTGCGGCATTTTAATGGGCTGCCGATCGACGCACGCTCCGTGACCGACGACATCATCTCTCAGGAAGGTAAGTAGTTCATGGCCTCGACTCCAACCTCTATCCCCGCACCAAAGACAAACCGCCTGGGCCTGCAGGTGCTCGACTATCGCGGCGGCAAGACCACGCTGTGCGCCGGCTGTGGGCATAATGCCATTTCGGAACGCGTCGTCGATGCGCTCTACGAGATGGGCGTGAAGCCTGAGCGTGTACTTAAGCTTTCCGGCATTGGCTGCTCGTCAAAAACGCCGGCATACTTCGTGAGCCGCGCGCACAGCTTCAACTCCCTGCATGGACGTATGCCGTCCATCGCCACCGGCGCCGTTTTAGCGAATCGCAGCATGCTCTCGCTCGGTGTGAGCGGCGATGGGGATACGGCTTCGATCGGCATGGGACAGTTCGTCCATCTCATGCGCCGCAATCTACCGATCATCTACATCATCGAAGACAACGGCGTGTACGGACTTACCAAGGGCCAGTTCTCCGCCACCGCGGATTTGGGATCGAAACAGAAGACCGGCGTCATCAACGATCTTCCCGCGATCGATACGTGCGCGCTGGCAATTCAGATGGGTGCGACTTTCGTTGGGCGTTCCTTCTCCGGCGACAAGAAACAGTTGCTCACTATGCTGAAGGCAGCCATAGCGCATCGGGGGACGGTCATGCTCGACGTGATCTCGCCGTGTGTCACTTTCAATGACCATGAAGGCTCGACCAAATCGTACAAATACGTGCAGGAGCACGAGGAGGCTATCTCCGAAGCTGGATTTGTCCCGCATTTCGAAGACATCTCTGTTGAGTACGATCCCGGCACAACCTTCGACGTGCGTATGCACGACGGCTCGCATCTCCGGCTGCGTAAGCTGCACGAAGGCTATGACCCGACCAACAAGATCAAAGCCGTCGAGTCGTTACTGGAAGCGCACGAAAAAGGCGAAGTCCTCACCGGCGTTTTCTACGTCGATACGCAAAAACCGAACTTCGTCGACCTGCTGCACATGACCGATACGCCGCTTGCCCACATGCCTCAAGAGGCTTTGCGCCCGCCAAAGCGCGTCCTGGACGAAGTAATGGAGAGCCTGCGATAACCGGAGTGAAAACAAGGCCACGAAGTCGGAAGGGGAGGTCAGGAAGACCTTGTTTGTGACCTTCCCTTTCAACTTCGTGATCTTCGTGTTAACCTCCGGTTTCTTTACCGCATGAAAGCCTTCGTCACAGGCGCAACCGGATTCCTAGGCAGTCATATCGCCGAAGCCCTTCAGCAGCAAGGCGCGGAACTGCGTCTTCTGGCACGCGCGAACAGCCGGACCGAAAACATCGACTTTCTTAACGCAGAGCGCGTCATCGGCGATCTAGGCGATTTTGAGTCGCTGCGCAAAGGGATGTCAGGATGCGAGGCAGTGTTTCACGTCGCCGCCGATTACCGGCTTTGGGTGCGCAATCCGGAAGAGATGTATCGTGCCAATCTTGATGGAACGCTGGCCATCATGGACGCAGCGCGCCAGGCTGGAGTGAAGCGCGTGGTGTACACGAGTTCTGTCGCGACCATGGGATTTTTCTCCGACGGAACGATCGCTGATGAGAACACGCCAGTCGACATCTCCCAGATGATCGGGCACTACAAGAAATCAAAATTCATGGCCGAGCAGGTGGCACTGGCTGCGGGACGTGCAGGCTCGCCCGTGGTGGTGGTGAATCCTACGACTCCGATCGGCGAGCGCGACATCAAACCAACTCCCACGGGGCGGATCATTCTGGATTTCCTGAATCGGAATTTTCCAGCATACGTCGATACGGGACTGAATTTAGCCGATGTGCGTGAAGTCGCACGCGGGCATCTGCTCGCGCTGGAAAGAGCCACGCCGGGCGAACGCTACATCCTTGGTGGAGAGAACCTCACCTTAAAGCAGATTCTCGACAGACTTGCGGCGATTACCGGTCTGGCGTCACCCACAGTGAAAGTGCCTCATGCTGTCGCGTTAGGATTTGCCGCATTCGATCAATTCTTTATGGGCATCGTCCTTCACAAGGAACCTCGCGCCACGATTGAAGCCGTCCGCATGGGCCGCAAGAAGATGTTTGCATCATCCGCGAAGGCGGAACGAGACTTGGGATATCGCGTATTGCCGGTCGAAGATGCGCTGCGCCGCGCTTGTGGCTGGTTCATCGGACACCAGTACGTTCGCGAGCCGGTTCCTCTGGCGCTCGGAGCTGCTAACTGATGGCACGCGTCGGAATTGTTGCTGCCATGTTTCGCGAAGTGCATCCGATGCTTCGCACCATGAAGCCGCTGAAGTACCTGCCCGATAAACGCGTTCGCCTCTACGAAGATGATCAAAAGGTCATCGCCTACGCCGGAATGGGAAGCAGCTCGGCGGCAGTCGCATGTCGGGCTGTGCTGGCTACCGGTGAGTTGAGTGCCGTTGCCTCAGTCGGGTGGGCCGGCGGTCTAAATCCGACCGCATCTGGCGGACTGGTGGTCGAGCCATCCGTCGTGATCAGCGGAAGTTCGGGTGAGCGCTTTTCCGGAAATGGAACTAATGGCACGCTCGTCACAGTTGAACGCATCGCCGGGTTGGAAGAAAAGCGTCAGATCGGCGAGCGATTCGGCGGCGACTACGTTGACATGGAAGCTGCCGCGATCGCCGAATGCGCGCAGCAAGCAGAGCTTCCTTTCTACTGCTTCAAGGCCATCTCGGATGCCCACGATGCCCGCCTTCCCGATATGAACCGCTTCAGTCGCAACGGCAAATTCAGCGTCTGGCGATTTCTCGCCTACGTCGGAGTGCGCCCAGCTATCTGGGGAGCGATCTCCGACATGAGCCAGGCTTCTCTGCAGTCACGCGATGCATTATGCAAACGGTTGGAGGAGTGGGCGAAGAACATGACCCGTGAGAAGAGCGAACACGAAGGTCACGAAGTCGCAAATCAGAGGCCACGGAGTCCGTCTTCGTGACCTCCAGTGTTCAGGCTTCGTGACCTTCGTGTTCGCTCTTCTGGTTTACTTCGCCCCTGCATTCAGCAGCGCCAGCGTGCCCAGCATCGTATCGCCCGAAATCTCGAGACTTTTGGGGCTGAGCTTGTCGATGGTGTCTTCGACGGTGTGGTGAAAGGAATTGTTGTAGCCGTAGTCGAGGTCGATGAAATCCATTACGGGAATACCAACTTTTGAAAATGGCAGATGATCGTCTTCAATCGCGCTTTGGCGAGCGAACAGATGCGACTGATAGCCGTAGTGCGATGCGGCGACATATGCGATGGCCTGCAGGCGCGGTGAGGAATTAGCGTCCTGCTCGATGTTGAGATCCGCATCGCCAAGCATATCTGCGAGCAGGAGAGCTTTAATCTGCTTCGCGGTTCCATCCTGCTGCCATTTTTGCGCGAGGTGCTTGCTCCCGTAGAGACTGTCGCTCGACCACTCGCGCTGCATCGCTTCTTCGCCATCGGTGAATACCAGCCAGACGCTGTATCCCTCCATGGGTCCGTTCTTCACACGCTCACGTAACAGATTCGCGAATTCGAGCAGAAGGGCGGTCGATGAGCCGCCGTCATTGGCGCCCACGTACTTTTTCGGCAGCCAGGAGTTTGTCTCGTAATGGGAGGCGAAGACCACGATGCCCGGCTTCTTCCCGGGATACTTAGCAATGATGTTCCGAACCGGGAAAGAACCGACCGGGGTTTGTTGCGTAAAGGCGTCATCCTCAACCTGATCGCCTTTGACGTGTGCGTGGATGAAATCTTCGGCTTTCTTGTGTCCAGGACTGCCGAGAGGACGCGAGCCGATCGCGACGAACTGCTTTAGCAGCGTCCAGCAGCGTTGGGGGTCGAGCTTGAGCGCGCTATCCATTGCAGAATCGATCTGCTGCTGGGTGAGACCGATCTCGGTGCTTGAGTTTGAAGCGGCTGGCTGTGCAGTTTCAGCCTGAGGGCTAGCGGCATCGCTCTTGGCTGTGTTGCAGGCCATTAGGAGACAAGCGGAGAGGCAGATTATGAGCACGCGCATTGAAGCATTCAATGTTACGCCATTGCTTTGTCATTCCGAGCGGATGCTCACGCGTGTTGTTCGCGTGAACAGGAGAGAGGAATCCCTACCGGGGCTATGCTCTCAGCAAAGATCATAAGATGTTGATAGGGATTCCTCCGCCAAAAGCGGGCGTTCGGAATGACAGAAAATTTACGACGTTTTCTGTTTTGCCTCTCTCGCCTTGCGCCTGCTCGGATGTACCAGCCAGGCTACGCCTATGCTCAGCACGTAGAGTCCTACCATCGGCGCGGCGAAGATGCACATGTTCAGGATGTCAGTCGTAGGCGTCACGATGGCTGCGATCGTGAAGATGATCAGGATCGAATAGCGCAGGTTCTTCCACAGCCATTTGGCGTTCACAATCCCCAGTAACGACAGGAAGAATACCAAAATGGGAAGCTCAAAGATGATCCCCATGCCGATGATCAGCGTGAGAAACAGATCGGTGTACTCGCCGATCGTAATCATCGGTTTGAACTGCGAGCTGTAGCCCACCAGGAAGTCCAGCGCGGCGGGAAAAGCCATTTTGTAGGCGAAGAATCCGCCGGCGAGGAAAAGTCCGACAGTCGCGACCATGAAAGGCACTACGTATCGCTTTTCGTGCTTATAGAGTCCGGGCGAGATAAATAGCCATACCTGGTACAACACAAGCGGCGACGCGACGAAGATGCCTCCGATCAGCGCCATCTTCAAATACATGTTGAACGGATCGGTGGGATTGGTATAGACGAGCTGCGTATCAAGATGATGATTCTTGAGCGCAAACGTGATCGGGCTTTCCATCAGCTCATAGATCCGTTCACGATACCCGTAGCAAACGCAGAATCCACCGATGACGGAAATGATGGAATAGATGATTCTGCGGCGCAGCTCTTCGAGATGCTCCAGCAGCGACATGCCGGGAAGCTCTGCCCGGCTCACTACTTCGCTGCGTGCTCGTTCTGTGATGTCTTCGATGTCTCTAGGCATTTGCCGCTGAATCAGCCTTGGGCAATGACGATGAAGCCGGCAAATGCTCGACCGTGTAATCCGGATGCGCTGCTGCCGCCGCTACTTCCGGCGTAGAAGCGCTAGAAGCGGTTGTGGTCTCTGACGCGCTCGGGGCGCTGCCGACGGTAAGCGCCGGCGGCTGGGAGGAAACCGTATCAGTGAGAGAAATGGGCGCGATGGTGTTCTTGATGTCGGCTTCGAGTTCCAATTTGCGTACTTCGTCTTCGATCTGCGATTGGAATTCGCGGCTGGCGCGCTTGAATTCGGCCAGTCCTTTGCCGATTTGCCGTCCGATTTCCGGCAACTTCTTCGGCCCAAAGATGATGAGGGCCAGAATGAAGATGAACATCATCTCTGGGAAACCGAGATTCATGGGTTAATCATATCCTTGAGGTTGATGTGGAGCAATGGACTGCAGCTTCTGAGCTGCTAAGCTCCTGAGCTTCTAAGCCTTTGAACCCGAGTTTGCTGAATTCCATTCCCCCTGAAGCACAAAATCTGAATAGCAGCGCGGCGAACTCTTGGAAGTAAAGAGTGGGGCGTCTCGCAGATTTCCACAGCGAGCGACGGTACAAACCTTGACTTGTGCGTGTTTCCGTCATAGCAAGGAAGCATGGCGAATTTGGTTTTAAGCACGGGCGACGGGCAGCATCCAGGGATCTCGATGGAGCTGCGGGCTTGCTCCCGAAAAGCACGGAATTCGAGCAGACTTGAAATTGCTCAATCCCAAGATTTTGGGATTTCGAGTTTCGGAATCCCAAGATGTTGTATTTAGAAATGCCGAAATTGCTCCCAATTTGCGTGTAAGTCGTTCCTTCTGAGTGTTTTTTCCGGAAAGGGCACGGGGGGAGGGGGAGGGGAGGGTAAAGCGGGATCGTTAACGACCGGCTTTGGAAGGGTTCCTGCTTCCCAGAGCACCTGCTCAGCATCCAAATCTACGGTGGTTTGTTGTCGGTTTTCCATGAGAGAAGCTGGAGAACCGATGCTATACTCAACTAAATACTGGCTTCCGGCCGATTTTCGTCCCCGTAGTCTCCATCCCCGAGGTTTGCGGCGGCTGATACCGTCCGGCGCTCAAGGACGTCTAAAAACAGCATGGCGCGTAGCTCCCGTCGCTCTCTCTTCCTGGTTCTATTTGTTCTTCTTCTTTGCGGTTTCATGGGTGCCGTTTTCGGACAGCGGAGTTCGGCTGTCGAAGGCTCCAGTGATGGCGAAATTCGCGACAACCTGAAGGAATTTACGCAGGTTTACGACCTGGTCGAGAAGAACTATGCCGAGCCGGTCAATCCGGATAAGGCCATTTACAACGGTGCCATTCCGGGAATGCTGCGCGTGCTCGATCCGCACTCGAACTTCTTCGATCCCAAGCAGTACGCGCTGCTGCGCGAAGATCAACGCGGCAAGTACTACGGCGTGGGCATGTCGGTTGGACCTCGTAATAACAAAGTCATCGTGATTGCGCCGTTCGTGGGCACGCCGGCGTACAAAGCCGGTATTCGTCCCGGCGACGTGATCGCCGCCGTCGATGGCCATGCCACGGACAACATGACCACGAGTGAAGTTGCCGATCTGCTTAAAGGCGCTAAAGGCACGACCGTTCATATCACGATTATTCGTGAGGGCGCGGACAAGCCGATCGAGTTCACCGTTGTTCGCGACGAGATTCCGCGCTACAGCGTCGATCTCGCGTTCGAAATTCGTCCGGGCATCGGCTACATGCACGTGAACGGATTCACCGAGACCACGGAGCACGAAGTCGCACAGGCACTCGATAACTTCCAGTCACAAGGTGAGATCAAAGGGCTCATTCTCGATCTCCGGCAAAATCCTGGCGGACTGCTGAGCGAAGGCGTCGGCGTTGCCGATAAGTTCCTGCACAAAGGCCAGGTGATCGTTTCCCACCATGGACGCAATTCGCCTGAGAAGGTCTATCGTGCGGCGCACGGCAATGGCGGCAAGGATTACCCCCTGGTCGTGCTGGTGAACCGCGGCACTGCTTCCGCTGCTGAAATCGTCAGCGGAGCGATCCAGGACCATGATCGCGGATTGGTAGTCGGTGAAAACACCTTCGGCAAAGGTCTGGTTCAGACGGTTTATCCGTTATCTGAAAACACCGGCCTTGCTCTGACTACAGCCAAGTACTACACGCCCAGCGGACGCCTCATCCAGCGCGACTATAACGGTGTTTCGCTCTACGACTACTACTACAACCACGACGATCAGGAAACCACCGCAGGCAAAGAAGTTAAGCTGACCGATAGTGGACGCACTGTGTATGGCGGTGGCGGAATCACGCCCGACGTGAAGATTCCCACGCCTAAGCCGACGCGCTTCGACGACGAACTCCTGCAGCATTACGCGTTCTTCAACTTCACGAAGAAGTACCTGCTGAATCGCCACATCAACAAAGACTTCCAGGTGAACGAAGCCGTGCTTCAGGACTTCCGCAAGTTCCTCGACGAAGAAAAGATTCCCTACACCGAAGCGGATTTCGCAGCGGAGCAGGATTGGGTCTCGTCGCACATCAAGGCGGAACTGTTCGTCTCCGAATTTGGACAGCAGGAAGGTCTGAAGGTCCAGGCGGAGAGCGATCCGCAGGTGATCAAAGCTCTGCAACTGCTGCCGCAGGCGAAGGAACTGGCAGACAACGCGAAACACATCATTGCCGAACGCGCCAGCGCCAGAGCAACCGCTCCTGCGAATAACGCTTCCGCCAGTGCGCAGCCACAGTAATCAATGCGCGTAAACGGTTGAAAGGCGAGGCCGCAGGTCTCGCCTTTTTACATTTGCTTTTACGCCAAGTAGCTCTCCATCGAATGCATGCAAATAGCGCAAACATTCTCGCGAACCGAGGTAAGCTACTCTGGTTCAGAGTTCTAACTCAGGAGTATTTATGCGGTTGGTCGTTCCCGTCCTGCTTGCGACTTTCGTTGCCGCAGGTCAGCAAACCCCTTCTCCGTCGACGCAAGCCCAGAGCACGTCTCAAAATGGAACTACTGCGGGGAGATCATCAACCATGACGCCGGCGACTGCAACTGAGCAAAGCCAGTCCGCAGCGCCGACCGCACCGAATAACCCTTCGACATCTAGCCAGAGTTCGTCCGCCCCGAACTCCACTAGCCAGCAAACTCAGTCGGCGAATCCTCCCGTCCTGAAGGTAACAACGCGGCTGGTTTTAGTGGATGTAGTCGTAACCGACGGCTACGGACGGCCAGTTACCGATCTGAAGCAAGCCGATTTCGCGGTGAAGGAAAACGGCAAGCCACAAAAGATCGTTGCTTTCGCGTTTCAGCCTCCACCGCCTCCTCCCGTTCCGGGAAAACCAGCTTATAAGCCATTCACGCTGGCTCCGGGCGTTTTCACAAACCTGCGCAATCTCAACGGCGAAGTGGGTCCGCCGACAATCCTGCTGATCGATGGTCTTAACACGCCATTCAAAGATCAGCCCTACATGCGTCAGCAGCTTGTGAAGTACCTCGAACACCTCGAGCCTGGACGCAACGTGGCCATCTACACGCTGGGCAGGCGGTTGCGCATGATTCAGGACTTCACCAGCGATCCCGACCTGCTCCATGAAGCGCTGAAAAAAATCACACTGCAAAGCTCGATGTTTAATCAGGACCAGCAGGACTTAAGCGACGAGTTCCCCGGATTGGATCCAGACTCGAGCGATCAGAGCATCGCGCAGATGGCGCAGCAAATGCAGGAATTCGAGTCGGAGCAGCAGGCATATCAGCGCGACCTGCAGGTGCGTATCACACTCGACGCCATGAAAGAGTTGGCACACAACATCGCCGGCTATCCAGGGCGGAAGAATCTCGTATGGCTTTCAGGTTCGTTCCCGCTGACGATCTTCCCCGACGAGACTTCGAGCAATCCGTTCAACGTCGCGCGCCAATACGGCGATGATCTGCGCAACACTGCAACTGTGTTTGCCAACGAGCAGATTGCTGTGTATCCAGTGGATGCACGTGGGCTGGTTGGGAGTTTCATGCCCGACGCTTCGCAGAGTGGTGCTTCTCTTGCCGGGCCGAGAGGAGGGATGCGGGGAATGCAGCAGATGCAACGCGCGAGCGCACAACTGGCTGCCTCCCACGACGCGATGAACGAGCTCGCCAGCCAGACCGGCGGACGCGCCTTCTACAACCGCAATGACATCGATCGTGCCATTGGGCTCAGTGTCGCCGAGGGCTCGACTTACTACACGCTGGCCTACTATCCCGAAGACAAGGGCAACGATGGCAAGTTCCGCAAAATCGAAGTAAAACTTGACCGCAAGGGCCTGCAGTCCCGTTACAGGAAAGGCTACTTCGCGACGGACACCCAGCCACCAGATGAGAAAACCGCTCGCAACGATTTTCTGCGCTCATTAGCCCCGGACGCTCCCACGAGCACAGCGCTTCCGTTCCTCGTGCGCGTGACTCCGCCCGATAAAGAGCACAAAGAGCTTTCGCTCGATTTTAGCGTTGTACCGCAAGCTATCAACTTCGAGCCGCAAAACGGCCTAGAGCACGCGGAAATCGAGTTCCTTACGCGCATTTATGACCTGAAGGGCAAACCAGTGGGTTCCACCAACGCCGATCTCATCAGCACGCAACTAAAACCCGAGACCTATAAGCAAATAATGACCCACGGTTTGCGCTACCGTCAGACGGTCAGCCTGCCCCCCGGCAAGTACGTTCTCAAAATGGGAGTGCGCGACCATCGCAGCAACGCGATCGGCACGCTCGTGGCCAAAGTAGAAGTACCGCAGGCGTAAGTTCTTCCGAAGAATGTTGACATTAGACCGAATTTAAAATCTTCACGCCTCCCTGGAAGAGCACAGGTGCAGTCGTGCGTCCGACGCAAGATTATTCCTATTTTAGTAATTCCTATTTTAGTACTCTGGTCTCTGACATACTCGGGGAAGACAATTCGATTACACATAAATTGTTTGAGTTGTCCATGAGAAGCGGTGAACGGAATATTACCCAACGAAATGCGGGCCAAGCGCCCAGACCGAAGAAACTCTTTTCGACGCACCGGCTGAGACCCGTGCTCTCCACGTGCAGCAAAGTCTCTCTGAGGCATACAATGTCTGTATGCCGCAAACGAGAAAACCTTCTTCGAGGCAAACGTTAAGCGCGCCCGAACGGTTATTCAAAGCCGCATTTGGAAGAGAGATGACGCGCGCCGAGCGCAACCGGTTCATCTGGGAAAAACCGCTCTCGCTTGAGGAATTAAGGAAGCGCGAGCGGCGCGATTCTTATGATTTCTTGCGCCAAACGTAGAAATAATCGTCGTCGATCGAAGTCCCAATCTTGAGCGTTGTTTTCTTGATTTCCCGCGCCAATGCCGCGCGGATATTCTCGACCTTCTGCGACCCCAAAACCGCGACTGGAATCTTTAGCGCAACTCCAGGTTGAATTCTCTGCAAATCATGAAGGATGCGGCTGATGAGCGCGTTGTGTTTGCCTTTGCGCTCATGCGGAACGTCGGTGACTCCAACTGTCTCGAAGTTCAGCTCTTTCTCAACCAGTTTAAGGCGATTCGACGGCATGCATGGCCTATAACATCGGTACTAACGTCGTTACTATCATACAACTTTTTCTGCCCTATGCAGCATCTTCTTTTCTGTAATTGGTAGTGGGCCCCAAACAAAAAGCTGCGGACATGCGGGCACGTTTGATGACTGAACGATGCGCCGCACGAAGGCAGGACATACGCTTCCTGCTTTCCAGACGCAGTCTGTGTGCGAGCGAAACGAGATGAAGAACGACGGCAACCCACGTACAAGAGTCGCCAGCAAGCTCCTGCACGAGCAGGAATTCGTCAAGAAAACCCCCACCGGCACTGCAGGCTTAGACGAGATCACTAACGGCGGAATCCCCACCGGCAGAAACACTCTGGTGTGTGGCGGCCCCGGATCCGGAAAAACCCTATTTGCCATGAAGTATCTCCTTTGCGGCGCGCTGGAGTTCAACGAGCCAGGCCTCTGCATTTCCTTCGAGGAAAACGCAGAAGAACTTGCGCAAAACATGGCGTCACTGGGCTATGACTTGGTTGGGCTGGAAAAGAAGAAGATGCTGGTGATCGATCACGTGCAGATCGCGCGCCATGAGTTCGAGGAAACCGGCGAGTACGATCTCTCCGGGCTTTTTGTGCGTATTGAGCACGGCATTCGAAGCATCGGTGCGAGACGATTGGTACTCGATACTGTTGAAGTCTTGTTTACGGGACTTCCCAACGAAGCAATTGTCCGTTCCGAACTGCGGCGGCTGTTTCGCTGGCTGAAAGAACAGGGCGTCACGACGATCATCACTGCCGAGACTGGCGCACGCGGCGGCACTCTCACACGATATGGGCTGGAAGAGTACGTGGCTGATTGCGTGATTCGCCTCGATCACCGGGTAACCGAACAGGTTTCGACGCGGCGATTGCGCGTGGTGAAATATCGCGGTTCGGCGCACGGAACCAACGAGTACCCGTTCCTGCTCGATGAAACTGGGCTCTCGGTAGTGCCAATCACTTCGGTCGGACTCACGCATCTGGCATCCACCGATCGTGTCTCCAGCGGCGTGCGGGGACTCGATCGCATGCTGGGAGGAAAAGGATTTTTCCGCAACAGCAGCATTCTCATTTCGGGAACCGCAGGCACTGGCAAATCAAGCTTTGCCGCGCATTTTGCGAATGCTGCCTCGGAGCGCGGAGAACGCTGCCTCTACTTCGCTTTTGAGGAGTCGCCGAGCCAGATTCTGCGCAACATGCGCTCGGTTGGCCTCGATCTGGAGCCATGGATGGATCGCGGCCTGCTACGCATCGACGCATCGCGTCCAACCAGCACAGGCCTTGAAGGCCACCTGGCGAGGATGCATCGCGAGGTCGTGGCCTTTAAGCCGGCCATCGTTGTCGTGGACCCAATCACGAACCTGGTGTCGGTTGGAGAGGCATTGGCGGTGAAGTCGATGCTCACGCGCCTCATCGATTTCCTCAAAATCAACAACATCACGGCGTTATTTACAAATCTAACCATCAAGGGAATGGTGGAAGAGACAGCGGTCGGAATCTCCTCGCTGATGGACACGTGGATTTTGCTGCGAGAAATGGACATCCTGGTTCGCGATGTAAGCACGGCGGCGCCCGAACGGCAACGCGCGATCCATCTGCTCAAATCACGCGGCATGATGCACTCGCGCAAGATGGAACCATTTGAGATCACCGATGATGGAATCCACATGTTATTGCTCGATGAAAATGCGCGGGCAGCAGCGCACTCGGCCGGAACTCGAAGGAAAGCGCGATGAGTAAGAACAAGAAGAGTTCAAAAACCAGGCGCACCCAGAGCTCTAGAAATGGAAGCGCTGGTCGGCGCAGCGAGACATCAAAGCGAGGCACCAAGGAAAAAGTTATGGAATGGGAGCTGCGCCTCTACGTCGCCGGCAACACGCCCAATTCAATCGCAGCGTTCAGCAATCTTCAGCAGCTCTGCGAGAAGCACATGGGCGGGCGCTATCGAATCGAAATCATCGACCTGTTTGAAAATCCGCAACTGGCGCGCGGCGATCAGATCGTCGCTGTTCCCACTCTGGTTCGCCGCCTGCCCACTCCGATCAAGAAGATTATCGGAGACTTGTCGAACACGGAGCGAGTGCTGGTCGGTCTGGATTTGAAACCGGCGCGAAGCTTTGCTGCAAGCAGATGATTTCGAGGGAGCAATCGAGCGATGCCACGGGCAGTCCGCGCCAAAGAACGTGAGCCTGGGGGAAATGGCGTTGCGCCTGGCATGACGGCGTACTGGCTCCGGCTCTACGTGGCTGGATCAACTCTGAAATCATCGCAAGCGATTCAGATGGTTCGCAGGGTCGCTTCCATGTTCCCTGAAGGACGATGCAAGTTTGAGGTAATCGACCTCTACCAGGAGCCGGGAATGGCGCGTGAGGACAATATCATCGCCGCTCCTAGCCTGATTAAGGTCGAACCACCTCCTCGTCGCGCTTTCATCGGCATCAGCGAGGACGCGACTCACGTCCTGCACAAGCTCGGAATCCCGATTACCCCGTATGGCAGTAGCAAAACAAAAAAGAACTGACCCTGGCGCAGCCGAAGTGAACCGTCTCTCCGAAGAACTGAGAGAGCTGCGGGTGCGTCTGCAGGAATGCGAGGACACACTTGCCGCCATCCGTGGCGGCGGAGTCGATGCCATCGTTGTCTCGGGCACCGGACATGAACAAGTTTTTACTCTCGCGGGAACCGAGAATGCTTACCGGGTCTTCGTCGAAGCAATGGACGAAGGAGCGATCACCGTAAATTCCGCGGGAACCATTCTGTTTGCTAACAAAGCGGCTGCCAATCTGCTGGCGCGTCCTCTGGGAATGGTAATTGGAACCTCGATCTTCGGCTTTGTTCCCGAATCGGAACGCAGCCAGTTCGATGCCATCTTCCGTGAGGCCAGCAACGATTCCGGCGGACGCTGCGAGCTCACGCTCACCCGCAGCAGTGGTGAACAGGTCCCTGTGTTTGTTTCGGCGCGCAGTTGCGTCGAGTTCGGCGCCCGAGCGATTTGCATGGTGGTGACGGATCTCTCCGAGCAGAAGCGAAACGAACAAATTGTCTCTGACGGCAAGCTGGCCAGGCTTATCCTCAGCCATGCCAGCGAGCCTATGGCCGTGTGTGACGGCAATGGCGTCATCCAGCACTGCAATCGCGCGTTCGAAGGCTTATCTGCCGGTAATCCGCTGTTGCGTCGTTTCGATGATGTCGTTCGCCTGGAGATCATCGATCATCATCGGCCCGGCGAGGAAGAGCAGGACGAGCGATGGTTCGACATCGAGCAGGCTCTTGCCGGCAACGAATTCCGGGGCACCGAAGTCTGCCTCCGTCGGGATAATCAAGCGATCCATCTTCTCCTGAGCGTGAGCCCGCTGATACTTCCCAATATGGAACGAGCAGGCCTGCTGATCACGCTTTTCAATATCGAAGAGCGCCTCCGGACCGAGCAAGCCCTGCGCAGGTCAGAGAAACTCGCCGCCACCGGACGGCTCGCTGCTTCGATTGCCCACGAAATTAATAATCCACTGGCTGCGCTTACAAACCTGATTTATCTGATCGAAACCGAAGCAATCTCGGACATCGTTCGCAATTACGCTCACACCGCGCAAGAGGAGCTTTCGCGCGTCGCGCACATCACCAGGCAAACGCTCGCCTTCTACCGTGACTCCGGCACGCCGAACGACGTAAATCTCACAGAGTTGATCGACTCAGCTCTGTTCCTCTACGCTGGTGCGATCCGCAGCAAGAATCTCGCGGTGAAGCGCGAGATTCGCTTCAGCGGCAGTATTCACGGATATGCCAGCGAATTGCGTCAGGTTTTTTCAAACCTCGTCGGCAATGCCGTAGAAGCAATGCCCAAGGATGGATGTCTGCGCATTCGTGTGTATCGATCACAAGAGTGGTGCAACTCGCGCACGCTTGGTGTCCGCATCGTGATTGGCGATACCGGAGAAGGGATACTCCCGGATCATCGCGCACATCTCTTCGAACCGTTCTTCACTACGAAAGCGGAAAAAGGAACCGGACTCGGTCTCTGGGTGTCGCAAGGCATCGTCGAAAAACACGGTGGGTTCATTCGACTAAAAAGCAGCACGGGCCCACATCATCGTGGAACCGTGTTCAGCATCTTCCTTCCTGCCGAAGAAAGTAGAATGCCTCGCCACACTGCGGCATAACCCGGTACCGGCGCAAGTAGGTTCCTGACGTGAGTCTGTCGCGCCAATGTCTCCTGTCTTTCGTTCCGCGACGACAGCCCGGGCGCTTCGGTGCATAATGCCCTTGTGACGACCGAAGTATTTCTCGAACCCGTTCCCGACGCCGACAGCAGCATCGCGCGCTGCTCAATTTGCAAGGAGCAGTTCCACTCCTCTCCAGTAGGACCACGCAAGTGTATGAAAGATTTTTCCCAGCATGTGCGGGAGCGTCATCCGGAAGCTGCATTGAATCGAAAGCCCTGGGAACTCTTCCGTCACCGCGATACCCGCTGAATTGTATGAGTCAACTGCAAGCTCGCTGAGGCTAATCAGGCGAGTCAGTCGATCCGCGAACGATTGCTACATGAAGACCTCGCCCGTTCGATAAGGAGGATCAATGAAAATCGGAATCGTTTTGTTCCTAGTCGTAGGCGTCACACTTTGTGCTGGTCAAAACAAACCCGATTCGGGTACAGGAGCCAAGGGCCGTCAACGATCGTTCTTGGGAGACGTTCCCACGACGATTGCAGATAGCGTCGGAGAGTCGTTGAAGTTCGTCGAAGGCAGTTTCCTCGGAGTAGTCGAGGCGATGCCGGAGGACAAGTACGGTTTCATTCCTACAACAGGAAAGTTCGATGACGCTCGCAGCTTTGGTGAGCAGGTGAAGCATGTGGCGTGCGGGCAATTCGCGTTCTTCAATGAATTCGAAGGCAAGAAGCCGCCCGATGATTGCGAACGAGGCGGACACGATCCGGCGAAAAGCAAGGCGGAGCTGATTAAATATCTGAAAGACTCGTTCGATTATTCGAAGCGCGTGATCGCAACACTTACCGCAGAAAACGCGGTCGATCGCGTCGAGGGGCGCTACGCCGGACCGAATACGAAGCTTGGAATTTCCGTTGTTTCAGTTTGGCACGTGACCGATCACTACGGACAGTTAGTCGAGTATCTGCGCATGAAGCATTGTCCCGCCGACGACGCAGAAGTATGGGTTGAAGGTGAGATAGACAAGTCACGTAACTACGAAGCTGCGGAGCCTCGAGCTGAACAGCAAAGCCACGCGGGACGCTAGTTTAATCATTTTTTTAGTGGTCATTCTGTACTTCGCCTACGCCTACGATCTTCGAGTCAGTTCGGAATTTCTTGTAATCACGGAAGTTCTGTTCGGCGTCCATGTTGAAGCTCTTGAGCAGGGCGAGCCGAAGATTGATTTTGAAATCGAGTTGACGCGGCAACCAGACTTCGTCGTTAATCCGTGTTTGCTCGATCATGAAATGCGACCCTTTGTGAAAACGCGCCAGGAATAAGCCCCAAGAAACGGTGTCAAGCGCCTCGATATCCATTTTCGACATCTGTACGTCGGCTTTATCAATCCAGACGCGACCGTGGAATTTCGATAGATAATTTGCGTACTTCATGTGGGGAACAAATCCAGGACGGGGCTCGGCTGAGATCACCCAAGCTTCGCGTCCGCCAACCGGTTCTGTGCCAAGCAGAGTGAACGTGTAAGCGTCGGCGATCTCACGTTCAAACTGGCGGCCCTCTTCTCGGTCCTTCGCCTCACGTTGTTCTCGCTTCTGGCGGTCCTTCTCAGATTCGTTCCGGCGCTTGTTGATGATCTTTTGGATTTTCTCTTCTTCTTTCGCTGCTTCTTTTTCTGAAATGGGTTTATCGTTCTTCTCGATCAGACGCTGAACCTGCTCGCCGTAAATGTTCAGGACCTCGTACGTTTTCGTCTCCGTAGATTTGGTGCGTCCCCTGCCATCAAGGCTGTTCTCGACATCGCGTTCGATGTAGGTGTAGTCGCGTTGCCGCTTATCATTCTCCATATCATTGGCAGCGACTTTCTGGATGAGATCGCGAATCTGCTCCGCACTTAAGGATCCTGGAGCGGATGGTAAGGCGGAAGTCGCAGGCCTGGATGTCGCGACTGCAGCCGTTTCTGCAGTGCTGGTCGGCTGCTGAGCATTTGCGTCCAGCACGACTGCAACCGCCGACAATACCAAAATGGAAACCCGCAACGTTGCGCGTCCAGTCGTCATATTCTTCACAACCCGCATACCGGATTAATGTTCCTGAACTCCCGCCAGTTGGCAATCAGCGGTAAGCATTAGCTGCAGCTGATTGTTAGACGAGCGCTCAGGCTCAGAATTAACGGATCGTCTGGATGAATAATGGCGGCGGCGCACCCGGCGGGATGACAGAGTCTTCGCTCCTATTATCATGTGTTTGCGTGATTTCAGTTCAGGAGACCAAATTGGGGCCAGAGATTATAAAGAGTGTGGCAAAAGGCTTGGCGCGGAATCTTCGAGGGTTGCTCCCCGCCCTTGTGATTTCGGGGATGATTTTTTTTATAGCCACCGCATGGGGGCAAGTAGCCTCAAAACCGCCACAGCTTGCGATCACCTTTGACGATCTGCCTGCACATGGTCCATTGCCGCCTGATGAGACGCGAATCGAAGTTGCCGCAAAAATTCTAAGAGCGATGCACGACGCCAAGCTGCCGCCGATCTACGGCTTCGTAAACGGCGTCGCGATCAGCAAGAATCCTGGAGACGCAGCGGTGCTCGACGCGTGGCGCCAGACCGGCAATCCGCTTGGGAATCATGGCTGGTCACATCTGAACCTGAATCAGACTTCGGCGAGCGACTTCGAGCAGGATGTCGTGCGAAACGAGCCGGTGTTGAGTGAGCGCATGAAAGGCGCGGACTGGCACTGGTTTCGGTATCCGTTTCTCGCGGAAGGAGAGACGCCGGAAAAAAGAACAGCGTTTCGGGAATTTCTCTCTGAGAATGGATACAAGGTCGCTGCAGTCACGATGAGCTTTGCCGACTATGAATGGAACGAACCCTACGCACGCTGCAAAGCCAAAGGAGATGCTGCAGCAATTGCTGCACTCGGGGAGAGTTATCTCAAAGCCGCAGACGAGAGTGCCGACTACTATCGAAGCTTGTCACAGAAATTGTTCGGACGCGACATTCCTTATGTACTCCTCATGCACATAGGGGCATTCGACGCGGAGATGCTTCCTAAGCTGTTGAGCCTTTACAAATCGAAAGGATTCCAATTTGTCACGCTTCAGGACGCCGAAAATGACGAATTCTATCGGTCTTCCGTAGATCTCCGTCTCGCCGCTCCCGATTCCCTGGAACGAGCGATGGCGGAACGGCATTTGCCGCTGCCATCTCGTCCAGCTGCGGCGACTCAGTTGGAAAGCTTGTGTCGATAATGAATGGATATCCACGGGGCGGGGTTATCCACCTCCGCGGATTCGGCCAAAAGAATTCGCCCGGCGTTGTGACTTACTAGTTGAAGGTGGCAAATGAATACCGTCATGTCAGACATACGCCTTGCTCTTCGGATGTGGAAGAAATCGCCGGGGTTCACGTGCATTGCGGCACTGACTCTCGCTCTGGGCATTGGCGCGAACACTGCGTTATTTTCTGTTGTGAATGGTGTTCTGCTGAACCCATTGCCTTATCACCACTCAGGACAACTCGTGGCCCTCTACGGGCGGTATGGACACGCCCCAGGATCCGATAAGCAGCCAATCTCCTATTTGAACTTCCTCGATTGGCAGCGCGAATCGAAGCTGTTTTCGTCGATGGCTGTTTACCGCAACGAGGACTACCTCCTCACGGGCACCGGCGAAGGCGAGCGCCTGACCGGCTACATGATCTCCTCCAGTTTCTTCTCAACGCTGGAGGTGAATCCCATTCTGGGAAGAGACTTGAGGGCCGATGACGATCAACCCGGCGCGTCGCCGGTGGCAGTCATCAGCGGAGGGTTGTGGAAGAGAAAGTTTGGATCCTCTTTCGAGGTAATCGGCAAAACGATAACGCTGAACGGATCGTCGTACGAGATTGTGGGCGTGGTCCCCGCGAGCTTCACTTTCTACGGCAACAGTCGAGATGTCTACACGCCCATCGGTCAATGGAGAGATTCCTCATTTCGAGACCGCCGCATCTCAGTCGGCGCACGTCCTTTCGGCCGCCTTCTTCCCGGAGTGACACTCGCGCAGGCGCGGGCTGAAATGGATGCCATCGCCAGAAAGCTGGAAGCAGCATATCCGGAAGCGGACAAAGACCTTGGCATCACCCTGCTTGCGATGAAGGAAGATATCGTCGGCGATATTCAACCGTTGCTACTCGTGCTTCAGGCTGCCGTGGGATTTCTTCTGCTCATCGCATGCGCGAACGTCGCGAGCCTCATTCTGGCGCGATCCATAGGACGGTCTCGAGAGTTTGCGGTCCGCGCGGCATTGGGGGCGAGCCAAGCGCGCATTATTCGCCAGCTTCTCACCGAGAGTGTCCTGCTTTCGAGCCTTGGGGGAGTACTGGGCCTGTTGTTTGCATTTTGGACTACGCGGGCACTGCCAGGCGTACTGCCTGCGGCTGTTCCGCGAGCGACTGAGATACACATCGATGTGCGAGTGCTGTTGTTTACGACCGCCGTTTCCCTGCTTTCGGGAATTGCGTTCGGCCTCACGCCCGCCCTTAAAGGCAGCCAAGTAAGCCTGCAACAGACGATGAGCGAGGGTGGCCGCTCCATGACCGGAGCTCGTCATCGTGTGCATGGCATGTTCGTCGCTAGCGAGGTAGCAATGGCGCTGATTCTGCTCGTCGGCGCAGGATTGATGGTACGAACGCTTGCGGCACTGTGGCGCGTGGATCCCGGTTTTAATCCGAGCCACGCGATCACATTCAGTGTCACTCTGCCGTCAACACCTACAACCACCTCCGCCGATACGCGCGCTCGCTTGCGCGCATTCGACGACAAGTTACGTTCTCTTCCCGGAGTACAAGCCGTATCGGTAACGCTGGGCTCAAGGCCAATGATTCACGATTCCTCGTTGCCATTCTGGATCGAAGGCGAGCCTAAGCCGGCACACGACAATGACATGCATCCGGCAATCTTCTACCTTGTCGAGGCAGGCTTCCAGCAAGCCATGGGAATCACTCTCGAACGCGGAAGATTCATCACGCCGCAAGACAATGAGCGGGCGCCCAAGGTGATCGACATCGACGACGTTTTTGCGCGTACTTACTTCCCTAATCAGGATCCAGTAGGAAAGCGCGTGAACCTGGAGCAATTCGACGTACAGGCTGAGATCGTCGGCGTAGTCGGACACGTGAAGCAGTGGGGACCTGGCGCCGACGAGAAATCCGTCATCGAAGCGCAGTTCTTCTACCCGTTCATGCAGCTTCCCGAGAAGGTTATGCCCCTGGTAGCAAGCGGAGTAGCCGTAGTGGTGCGGACGAACGGTGATCCAGCGGCGATCATAGGCCAGGTTCGCGCTGCGATAAGAGATCTCGATCCGGGTGAAGTGATCTACAACGTTCAAACCATGGAAGACCTCTGGTCGAGTTCGATGTCCGCACGAACATTCTCGATGATCCTGCTGGCGATTTTCGCGGGGCTTGCGCTGGTGATGGCGTGCGTTGGAATCTACGGAGTGATTTCGTACTTGGTGAGCCAGAGAACGCAGGAAATTGGGGTGCGCATGGCCTTGGGCGCTCAGCCGCGGGATATCCTGCACCTCGTGCTCACCCATGGAACAAGGATGACAACCCTGGGCGCACTGATTGGAATTATTGCTTCGCTGGGCCTAACGCGTCTTATGGCTAGCCAGCTTTTCGGCGTCAGAAGCTACGATCCTGTCACCTTTGCCACCGTTGTAGTCTTGCTGATGCTCGTCGGGATTGCTGCATCCTGGATTCCTGCGAGACGAGCAATGCGCCTCGATCCGATAGTGGCTTTGCGACACGAATAGCCTTTGGCTTGATCGAAAGGCGTCGACACGAAGAAAAAAGCGGGACCTGGTCAGGTCCCGCCTCGGAAACTTAATCAGCAAATCTTACTTGGTGATGTTGGCGCTCAGCTTCGCATTGAGGTCGCTGGCGTCGGAGTTGATGATGCCATCGTACTTCGTGACCACCAGCAGGTTGTTGCCTGCGGGCACGAGTTCCTGCACCTGATAGCCGCTTTCGTAGACCGAGGTCCAGTGGCGGCCGTCGTTGCTGGCAAACACTTCGTTCGACGAATCCACGACTGCGTACATACGACGCGTACGCTGGTCGTAGGTGAGAGCCTTGATGCTGTGATCAGGCAGGTTGGTCTTCACTGACTCCCATCCGCCCACTGACTTCTCACGGAACAGGCCTTCGGGGGATGAAACCCAAAGAGCTGAATCCTGATCGAGGAGCATTCCCGTGATCACGGAAACCGAAGGAGCAGGCATCTGAGCGAAGCTGCGGCCGTCGCTGGAGGTCATGATCGTGCGATATCCAGCTGCGGCAATGCGATTCGCGCTGCTGCGAACGATCGCGATTGGTTCTTTGCCAGTGTTGCGCTGAACCTGCCACGAGCGTCCGTTGTCATGAGAATAGAGGAGTCCCGAAGTGGAACCCGCAAACCAATTCTCGCCATCGATGCGAAGATCGGTTACATCGGGACGCCACGCCGCGGTCGTGAATACGTTGCTCCACGTGCGGGTTGCAGCATCCATGCGATAGATTCCCGTATTGGTTCCGGCGACGAGCTGGCCGTTGCCGTCCTGCGCGAGAGCGAAGACGTCGCTGCCGTTGAGGCCGCGGCTGAGCTGTGACCAGTGCGCGCCGTTGTCGGCCGACATGAAGGCGCCGCCAAACGACTTGTCGTTCACAACGCCGGCATACATGGTTTCGTTCTGGGACTTGTCGACGAGCACCGCGCGAATCTGTCGATGCGCGAAGCCGTTGTTAGAAGACAAGAAGGTGAGTCCGCCGTCGCTGCTGGCCATAACGCCGCTGCGATCGGTAGCAAGAAGAACGCGCTTGGAATTGCGCGGATCGATCATCACATCATTGATGATCAGATTCGCAGCCGAGACACGACGCCAGGTCAAACCGCTGTTCACGCTCTTCCACAGGCCAGTCGTGCTGCCCGCGTAGATCACGCTGCGATTGCTCGGATCTTCCTTGATCACGCGCACGCGGCGCGAGTTCACTGGAATCGCTTCCACTTTGCGGAAAATCTGTCCACCGTTCACGCTCTTATACACGCCAGTGCAGGCGCTGGCGTAAACCGTGGCCGGAGTCTTCGGATCGATTGCGATCGAAAAGACGTCGGAATCTTCGTCCATGCCCTTGGCGAGCTTGGTCCAGCTCTCGCCGCCATCGCTGGTCTTGAAGGCCAGACGCCAGGTTCCCGCATAGATCACGTTGGAATCTTTCGGATCGATCGCGAGCGACTGAACGTTGTGAATCTGCTCAGTCGAGATGCGAGCCCAGTTGTGTCCGCCGTCGTTCGAGCGATAGACGCCGTCGAGCGCGCCGGCAACGAGCATCTGCGGATTCGAAGGAGCGATCGCCAGCGAGCGAATCGACTTGCCCTTCATCTGCCGGAGCGACTGCCAGCTACGTCCACCATCTTCGCTGCGGAACAGTTCGCCGTTCTCGCCGTTGACGCTCCATGCAGCAACGTAGATGATGCGCGAATCGCTGGGATGAAAATAGATGTGATCAAGAACGTAATCGCTGCTCTCGCCAATACGAGCAAAGCGCGACCAGGTCTTTCCATTGTCGATGGACGAATACATCTGACCAGTGCTGGTGCTGAGCAGAATGTGGTCCGGGTTTTGAGGATCATAAGCAAAGGTGCGAACGTCGCCACCTTCGGGTCCGATCGTCGGTTGTGCGGCATAGAGCGAGCTCACTGCGAGTAGGGTCACTACCCCGAGAGCCCACACTGTGGGTAAAAATCTCTTGTTAAGTTGGAATTTCATTCTCCCCTCGGTGGCTATCGAGATGTGCTGGATGTGCAAGTGCTGAATTTGCCACCGATAGCGCGCGAAATGTAGATGACTAAAGTGCTCGCTACCTTCAGAAAGAACCCGATTCGTAACTCAGAGCGCGCGATTGCAGCAGATCCTGTGCAGTTTTTAAGAGGAACTGCTTAGATTTCGGGAGACATCGCCGTTTGCCGAGCGCCGATTTGCGTCGACGGAAATAGAAAGGACACTCTCATTGACAAGATCGCTGTAGTCGACTGCCGAGCGCGGATCCCGCTGTCCTTTTCGCAGTAACAGGGAATTAAACAGCGAACTCGAAAATTGGGCGCGAAAAATCTTCGATGTCTGCCCAAAAGCCGCGAATTTTCGTTTTAACCAGCGAAATGCGGTGCCCCCCTGAGGTGAGACAGAGCAAGAATTCCCTGGTTGCCGTTCGCTGAGATTTGCTCGACGAACGAAGGTTGTAGGTTGCAGCATGAGCGTGGCTGAGGAAGCGGAGGCGAGCAATGCTGGAGAGCAACTCGC